>PWXV01000225.1 GCA_003568415.1 Ignavibacteriales bacterium | reverse complement strand
TAACGGATAGTTATCCCAGCCGGAGATATTCGGTGCCCATACACAGCCGGTATCGGCATAATAGATCCCCGGCACGCAAATTCCAACACTGCTGATCTCTTTATTTGATGAGATCATTTGCTGAACTTCGGAGACAATCAGCTTGCCGACATCTTCGCCTTCCCGGTTTTCAAGCGGTGAGGTTTTTCTATCTATAATTCTCCCGTCTTTCTCAAAAACAGCCAGGGCAAGTTTTGTGCCGCCGAGGTCGACTCCTATGACAGACATTTATGCTCCATTATTATAAACAAATTGATTCAACTTATTAATCGATGTTACGTATGATAGAACTTTGTTTAGTTTTATCGATTAAAAAATCCTAAATACTAAATCCGAAATATGTATAACATCACTTATTAACTACGGATTTCGTATTTCAATCACTCTGACGTTTTTTCTCTCTATACTTGTATTAATTGTGAGCTGTTGATTTTCAGATTGCAAGGTACTCTCTTCATCTGTAATAACTTCGCGGAGAGAGTAAGTACCATCTTCCTTAACCCGTAGATCAACGCTAACATCCTCATCGGTCTCGCTATGGTTAATCACAAACAGAATATAACCATTGCTGTTTTCCTGAAGACGAACTTCCACCGGTGAGTCGGTATTTCCATCATGCGATGTTGTGAAAGGACGTTCGATACCAGCCCAGTCAACAAGATTAAGGAAGAACTTCTCGTTCATGGATACGGGATTAGGGTGATTGGCAAAACCGAGGTACGAACCAACAAGCATTGCCTCTCCTTCTCCATACTTTGAACTGACAAGAGCGGGATTTCCATCTTTAAGCCGGGCAAGAATGCTGATCTCTCTGTTTTCAAGCGGCAGAACCGATTTCCCGTATAATCTTCCCTCCAAAAAATCGCCTGACTGAAAACCTGCAACAGCAGGATGTTCAGTATCGGTTATCTCAATTTTAAAATTCTCCTCCTCACGCATTCTGACTTCATGTTCCCGTACGCCAAACACTTCATGCAGTCCCAGACCGGGGATGATCTCCGATGCATAACCGCGATCGTCGTTCCATGCGATTCGCGCTTCGCCAAGTACGTAGCCGCCGTTTTCGACAAACTCTCTGAGTCCGTCCGCGGCTTCCTGAGTAAACATCAACGGCCAGGGTACAATGACAAGTTTATACTGTGAGAGTTCCCGTTTTTCAAGGTGCTCACGGTGAATGAAATCGACGGGTACATTATGATCGGCAAAAGCCCTGAAATATCCAATCAGTGAATTGGTGTGTGCACCTGGATAATCACGTCGCTGCAGCCCGCCGACCATTTGCGACAACGGGTTGTACACAATCCCGATCTCCGCTTTCGAAGGATGGGATGGTAGGAACAATTCCTGATTTTCATCAACAATTTTTGCAATCTTTCCGGCGTGTACGGCACGTTCGGTCAATGTTCCATCAAGGTTAATCAATCCATAACCACCGGCTTCATAACCCGATGACATAGGATAATACGCATAGATATTAATTCCTTTAGCACCTTTTGCGATTGCCGACCACGCCCAGATGCGGTGATCGTCGGGAGTTACCGGGTCGCTTACGAGCAATGCAATAGTGCCCATTCCTGCCTGCAGCTCGCCAACGTACCACCCTCCTTTTTC
Organism: Ignavibacteriales bacterium; assembly: GCA_003568415.1. Lineage (GTDB taxonomy): Bacteria > Bacteroidota > Ignavibacteria > T3Sed10-11 > T3Sed10-11 > T3Sed10-11. The sequence continues at coordinate 6,788 of PWXV01000225.1, read as the reverse complement.
CCTGTTGGCACTTCGTGTGAAATCCATAACGGTACGCAATGTGGTGAGTGACCAGTGCCGGTCGGGATGGTTGTGTTTCGGATAAATTGATACTCCGTAGAAGTCAAGCGGTTCCGACATTGTAAAATCATCGGTTGCGCCGGCTCCTACATATGGCGATTGAAAAAGTGATGCACCGACAGCGTGGGCAGTTATAAGATTATCGGGATCACCCACACGAACGGCATCGTAACGCATCTGCATATCACCAACAAGTTTTTCATAGATAAACATTTTCCAGTCGATGAAGTCGGTATAACTAAGGATAGTGCTAAAACGGGGCGGCTCTACATCATTCCATTCGGTGAATGTCCGGTACCAGGCACGGTTAAGCTCCTCGATGGTACCGTACTTATCCTGAAGCCATTCTACAAAGCGAGCTTTCGTACCCGGGCACCAGCAATATTGCGGGTTTAAAAGATAATCAGGATGCGCCCAATTAATAATATGCGGTTCACTCCAGAGATCCCATCCATAAAAATTATCATATTGAGAAGCAACCTTTGCCGCTTCGGTGTAGAAATTCAGTACTGCTTCACGGACGTCGCTGTTATCGGTACATGCCCCCGGTGCCGATTGTGGTATAATTCTATGTCCGCTTTGCGTTTCAAATAGTGCATGCGGAAAATCGTTCGCCACCCAGTCCGGTGCAGAGTCAACATACATTTGAATAAATACCTTCAAGCCAACCTCATCGGCAAGCTCCATCAACAATTTCAGGTTATCAAAATTATATTGCCCGCGTACCGGCTCACAGGCCGCCCATTCAACCCATGTGCGGACGGTATTGAAGCCGAGTGATTTTATTTGTTCGAGATCTTTTCGCCATTCATCGCGCGAGTCGGGAGTTATTTCAGAAAGCATAGGTGCACGCGCTTTCCCGCCGGAATACCAGACAGAAAACGGGAAAAAATCAGCCTCGATGAAATTATCATTGCCTGCATCCAAACCGGTTATAAATATTCCAATGCAGAGCAGCGGGATAAAAATTTTGCTGAGCATAAAAACCTCTCCTATTATAATGTAAAAACGTAAGCTTAATCTATATCAATTTCGGGAATGTCTTCCTCATCGGGATCGATAACTGTAGTATCAACTTCTGGAAGCCCGGTATAAAATAACCCCGTCCCGAACGGTGCAATATCCGGTATGGTGACCGGTAATCTTCCGGAAGGATTATTCAATCCGATAAGTGTTTCAACCGCTGCTTCGACCGATGCGTCTGCAGAGGAATATGCACACAGATACGCATTAACCTCCGGCACGTTTTTTATGAAATACGGATCGCCGAACGATACCAGGGCAAACGGTACTGAAGACTTGCTTATAGCGGTAAGTGCTTCCTGCATTTTTTCCGGAATTGCAAGTTCATCAATATTCGATCGTGTTTGTACGTGTGCTGACCCGATGACCATGTCAGATTTGGCGACTTTTATCATCAGGGAATCGTATTCTAACTGATTACTCCTGGGATCAAGACGTACTACATCAACATTTTCAAATCCTGACTGCATAAGGCGTGCAAAATATGATCCCACCGGCTCGGATGTTGCAGAAGAACCCGGCCGGTGTACCGCTACACGGTGGTCTTCACGATCTGTCATGATAACTATGAGAATAGCTTTATCTCTATCTCTATCAGAGTAGAGCGGCAGTACATCGTTTTCATTACGTACCAGTGTTATCGATTCCCGTGCAATCTCACGTGCGAGTTCCCGGTGTTCATTGTTGGCAACAACCGAGCGATGTCCGGGAACATCGACAAACCGTTCTCGATGCAACCCCGCCCAGTATTTCATAAGCAGAATTTTTCGTACCGACCGGTCGATGCGCTCTTCTGAAATCCTGCCCGATTGCACCGCTTCAACTATACTATCGAAAGCCAGATCGATATCCGGCGACAGCAACACCATATCGGCGCCAGCCTTTACCGCCATAACCGCTGCTTCATCGGGTTCATAATTCCTCGTGATAGCTCTCATCTCAAGGGCATCGGTAACGACCAGACCGGGAAATCCCATTTCATCGCGAAGTAACGTATACATTATATTGTGTGATAATGTGGCCGGCCGGTGTGCTTCTTCCCCGAGTAGCGGCACCGCAATGTGCGCACTCATAATGCTCATCCCTCCGTGATCAATCAGATGTTGAAACGGTGGAAGCTCTGTCGAATGAAGTCTCGCCTGATCGAAGGCCAACACTGGAAGATCGAGATGAGAATCAATATTGGTATCTCCGTGACCGGGGAAATGTTTCGCCGTGGAAATGACGCCTCCTTCGTGCAACCCATCCATATACGCTTGCGCCAGCGTTTTAACAAGCTCGATGTCTTCGCTGAATGAGCGTACGTTGATCACAGGATTTTCAGGGTTTGTATTAACATCTGCGACCGGACCAAAATTCTGATGAACACCCACCGCCCGGGCTTCCCGTGCAATTGCTCTTCCAAGTTCAAAGGCATATACCGGATCACGGGTTGCACCTATTGCCATAGCTACCGGAAAGAGTGTCCCGCGACGTATCCGCATCGCAGTTCCCCATTCGAAATCGGCCGAGATAAGCAACGGTATATCCGATCGTTCCTGCATCTCATTGGCAAGCAAAGCCATCTCACTGACATCGCCGCGGGCGAATATTAAACCACCGACCTTCAGCGAATCAATGTATCTGATGAGTTCACGATATTGGCGCGAATCCGAGCTTACGTAATGGGTAGATGCCCTTGGGACAAGCATTTGCCCGATCTTCTCTTCGATACTGAGACGCGCAAGTGTCCGCTCGACCCACGTGATATCTGATCGCACGTACATTTCAAGATCGGTGTTTGAACGAAAAATATGCTGGAAGTAGTCATCACGAATCACTTCACGTTCACTTGCACATGATGAGAACAACATAGACAGGATAAGTAAAACAAAGGATATTACTGATCTGAACATAAAAACAATATCATCAAATGAGTTAAATACATATTACACTTAAGATAAAAAAAATATTTTGATAACAGAAACTTATTTTCGTGCAATCCGTCTATTATTATGCAGGGCAAAAGTATCGAATGCATCCACCATTGCCACTTTTTTCACGAAAGGCGGTGAATTATGAGAGACCTGCAACATCATTTCATTCTTTCTTCGCTTATTACTGCATCGTTACTATTCCTGGTTTCCTGCTCGGATATGGGAATGTCTGATATTGTCATTCCCGACTATCCTGACGAATTTGATTATGAAATTCCGGGTGATCCCGGGGCACCGCACCTTTCGATTGGAATTCTTTGCGGAGGCGGATACGTTTTCTCCTGGTCTAAACTTGATGATGCATATGAGTACATTCTTGGTAAAAGCGAAACTCCTGATTTCCACATTTTCGAGATAGTTTATAAAGGTAATGGAACCGGATACAATCCCGGACCGCCACCCGGGTATCCGTTCTATTCGTATTACCGGGTTCGCGCACGGACATACGATGGTGAAACAGGGTGGAGCAATGCTATACGGTACGGAGAGGTGTGGTAGTATAGTTTGAAGTAACTATTATTAATTGATTTTACACACAATGTCTCGGTAATTTTAATTTATATTGGATTTAGAATATCTTAGTGCCACTTCGTGCTCTTTGTGGTTTCACTCCACAACAACTCCCTCACCCGTCTCATAGATCATCTCCTCATCGCCGATATACGGCCGGTCCCACTCGTCTCCGATCTCCCGGTCCATATCGATAGGATACAGATATTGTCCGCCGTTTACGTAATTCATTTTGGTAAGATCGGCAGGTCCCCAGCCGGGCACTTCGATTTTTATGATAGTACCGGGATATTCTTCGCCGGCAATACCGGTTTCATAATATCCTCTGAAAAAGTGAACGCGTGTTTTATGAACAACAATATCGAGTTCATCGAAATCAATACCAACGCGTTCGTGCCATTCGGGATTGGTTACCTGCAATAAAGCCGGAGTCACTATAATCCTGTTGTTATCACCAAATAAAAGAACCAAATATGAACCGTCATAAAATTCAATAAGAGCATCGTCCAGTACCACCGGATCTCCGGAGAATCTATCCGTTGTACCCGCGACCTCAATCGGTCCGGTTCTATCGCCTGTGCCAAGTCCCCGTTCTTCTATCTCTGCCACAAGATTGTAATCGGTAAGCGTACCGATAGCAAAATTAGCAGCCCCCTGCCGGATAAGCTCGTGAGTAATCCATGTGGCACCACCGGTACGATCACACCCGTCGGCTATAACCACGGGAGTCTCACCGGCTGCAACTGCTTCTATTGCTTTGGTGACTCCCTCCTCATAATCGTAAATATCCTTAAAAACAAAGTCCTCCCGGTGTCTCCAGTAAAATTCGTTCATATCATCGGCTATCTTTTCGGCTAATACGGGATTATCGTTAGTTACCACATAAATAGACGCACCATTATCGGGGACATCGGCATAAGCAAATCCGAAATTAACCGATACGTACACATCTTCCTCGCGGTTTTCCCATCGGCGGGCACGTTCCATAATTTCTCTCGCGGGATAGCGAACGGTCCCCTGGAAAAAGCTGGGAGTGATAACACCGGGTTTCCTTGTTGCAACCGTCGGTTTATAAGTTCCCTGAAGAGTCCGGATCATGACATCGGCAGCCCGTTGTCCCTGTAACGTCGCATCGTAATGTGGAAATCGTTTAACGGAGAATACGGCATCTGCAGCGTCATCAGCCACCAGCTCTTTATCGACACAGGCATGCAGATCGAGTGTAACCGTAATCACAACATCATCACCGAGTATATTCCGCACAATGCGGGTAAGCTCGGCCTCGGGTCGTGCCACACCTGCAACGGCCATAGAGCCGTGCAGGGCGAGATGTATTCCGTCAAGGGGTTTCTTTGCATGCAGATCTTCTATGAACATCTCGGTAAAATACTCCCATACTTCACCGGTATTCCAGCTTCGCGACGAACCGCCGACCGGAGTTCCTGCAGGTGATTTGATACCGATCATCTCAACACCGCCATATGTCTCCATTCGTGCCTCGAATCCGCCGGTATATCCCCTCGTCCGGCCGAGTATTTCATCGGTGGGATCACCGACCGCAAGCCACGCATCCAGGTCTGCGGGTACCGGGCAATAGGTACACGTTTCGTGGAAAAAGGAAAGAACTCCGATTCTGTACGTTTCTCCCCGGAGCGGTATATTGCGTTCCGCCTGGAAATTTTCACGTTGTGCATCAACGGTAACCGTAATAAATACTACAAGGAGGAATGATATCAAAAATGTATTTTTTATCATAATGGTCTGACCAAGGGATTGGATACATTGAGGGTATATTTATTTCTAAATAGCAAGATAGATGAAAAATCACATTTCCGCAAGGGAACCCAATCCATAGCTGACCTTCTTAACATGTGACCCAGCGCAACGAATAATTGTTTGAATAGTATTATAATCTTTTAGAAAAAAGATCTTTAATATATGTACTCACTCACCGGAATATGACAGATGAAACAACCACTGATCGGAAAAAGCAAAGCAATTAAAAGTATTATACTTCAGATCCGAAGACTCGCTGCAAAACAAGACGATGTTTTAATAATTGGTGAGCAAGGGAGTGGGAAAAGTATTATTGCAAAGAATTTTCACGATGTAAGTGTTTCGGTAAACAAAGAACTATCGCCGGTTGAAATAAAACCGGCAAATATTGTTGAGAAAGAGCTTTCGGCACTCTTATATGGCTCGGATGACGAAACGACAAACGACCTGGATACATTGTATGGTAACCTGAGTTCGATCGCAAACGGTAACACAATCATAATTGAGGAAATTGAGCGGGCGAATTACAGGAAACAAAAGAAAATCTTAAATTTCTTAAAGTATATTGAGAATCTTCGAAATCGTTCTAAGTCTACATCATTTTCTACCCGCATTATCATCACAACAATAAGCGATCCGATAAAATTAGGTCACAAGAAACAACTCGTTCCGGAGCTGGTAAACTATTTTGCGCAATACACCCGATTGTTCGTACCACCGTTGCGAGATAGAACGGAAGATATTCCGTATCTCGTGGAGCATTTCGTTGCAGAAGCGTGTGAAAAGATCGGTATAGAAAAGCCGGTGATCGATATAAACGCCATCAATATTCTTGTCAATCATCAATGGAAACATAACATACGCGAATTGAAGACTGTTATTGAGCAATCGGTCGTTTTTTCCACGGATGGTACGTTTAATTTACCGCCCGAAATGGTGGATGCAAATGCCAAAGTCACGCGAATGCTCGGCATGATTCTTACCGGTGAACATCAGGAGGTTAACGGCTCGCTTGATACGATCGAACGTAATTTGATCGATTCAGCGCTCCGGCAGTTTAATTTTAATTTCTCCAGGGCGGCGGAATTTCTCGGTATGAACCGCCAGAAATTAAAACATCGAATAGATCAATTAGGCATACAACTCACGACCAACAAATAACAATATATACTAACAGATATTACGCAAAATAGAAAATTGATTGCTTTTATCGTTTGAAAATCCTAAGCACTAAATCCGAAATCCTAAACAATATCTCCCGCTCAAATTTTTAATAAATATTATAGATACCGGGATCACGTACAGCGGGAAAAATTCAAATAACAAAATGTACAAAACAATGCAAAATCGAGAAGTTTCTGGAATTAGGATTTTGGTGATTTGGATTTGTTTAGAATTTAGAGATTCGGATTTAGGATTTATTATACTTACAGCGTGTTTTGC
>PWXV01000097.1 GCA_003568415.1 Ignavibacteriales bacterium | reverse complement strand
TCAGCGTGGTCTTTCCGTGGTCAACGTGACCGATGGTTCCGATATTGACGTGCGGCTTACTTCGATCAAATTTCTCTTTAGCCATCTACCTGTCTCCTTGTTTGAATTTTGATTTACACATATTTTTTAGACATTCTTCGTTAACCCGTCGCTGCGACCTTACCCGTTACTTTTTCAACTATACTATCACTTATTGATTGCGGTACTTCAGCGTAATGTGAAAATTGCATTGTATACAATGCTCGTCCCTGCGTCATTGAACGAACAGTCGTAGCATACCCGAACATTTCTGCTAATGGTACCCGCGCACGTATCACCTGTGCATCTTTTCGGGGTTCGATACCCTTAATATGACCGCGCCGGGAGTTGAGATCGCCCATCACATCCCCCATATATTCTTCGGGAGTAATCACCTCTACATCCATAACCGGCTCAAGCAGAACCGACTCCGCCTTTTTCAAAGCGTTTCTCACAGCCATAGAACCGGCAACCTTAAACGCCATCTCCGATGAATCCACATCGTGGTACGATCCATCAAACAACCGAACTTTCACATCCTCCACCGGATAACCTGCAACAACACCCGACCTCAATGCTTCTTTTATTCCGGCAGACACTGACGGGATATAATCTTTCGGGACTACACCGCCGACAATTGCATCGGTGAACTCATACCCTTTACCTTTTTCGTTCGGTTCAACTTCAATCCACACATGTCCGTATTGACCGCGGCCACCCGATTGACGCACGAACTTTCCTTCCGACTCAACTTTTTTCCGTATCGTTTCTTTATATGCGACTTGCGGCCTACCGACATTCGCTTCAACACGGAACTCTCGTTTCAGCCGATCGACAATAATCTCAAGGTGAAGCTCGCCCATACCGCCTATCAGAGTTTGACCTGTTTCCTGGTCTGATCTTACATGAAAAGTAGGATCTTCATCTGCAAGATTATTTAGTCCCTGAGATAATTTTTCCTGATCTGCTTTTGTCTTCGGCTCGATAGCGATCCAGATAACCGGCTCCGGGAATGTCATTTTTTCAAGTACAATCAGATCCTTTTCATCGCAGAGCGTATCGCCCGTCTTTGTATTCTTTAAGCCTACCGCCGCAATAATATCGCCGGCATACGTTACTTTCACATCCTCACGGTGATTTGCATGCATCCTGAGAAGCCGGTTGATGCGCTCCTTCTTTTCTGTCGTTGAATTATATACATAAGAACCGGCATTAAGTTTACCTGAATAAACCCGGAAGAATGTCAACTTTCCGACATACGGGTCGGACATAACCTTAAACGCAAGCGCCGTAAACTTTTCATCATACGAGGGCTTGCGCACAACTTTATCACTTTTATCAACGTGATGGCCTTCTACACCACCGACATCGATCGGACTTGGCAGATAATCAACGACCGCGTCCATAAGCATTTGAATACCTTTATTTTTAAACGACGATCCGCACAATACCGGTACAACTTTCAACTTCAGTGTCGCACGACGCAAAACATTCACAATTTCTTTATCAGATATCTCTTCGCCTTCGATGTATTTTTCGAGAAGCGTGTCGTCGAGATCGGAGACCGACTCGAGCATTTTAGTACGATACTCTTCAGCTTTCGGCAACAAGTCTTTCGGGATCTCCATCTCCTCCCACTTCGATCCAAGAGACTGATCATTATAAACCCGCGCCTTCATCGATATCAGATCGATAAGACCGACAAACATATCCCCCTCGCCCATCGGAAGCTGCACCGGAACCGGATTCGATCCAAGCCGCTCGCGAATCATCCGGATTACGTTCAAAAAGTCTGCACCGACGCGATCCATCTTGTTAACAAAGGCAATTCTTGGTACTTTATATTTATCCGCCTGACGCCATACTGTTTCGGATTGCGGCTCAACGCCTCCAACGGCACAAAATAATGCGACCGCTCCGTCAAGAATCCGCAACGATCGCTCAACTTCTACCGTAAAATCTACGTGACCCGGTGTATCGATTATATTAATTCTGTGATTACGCCACATGCATGTCGTTGCAGCAGAGGTAATCGTAATGCCACGCTCACGCTCCTGCTCCATCCAGTCCATCGTGGCGGCGCCATCGTGTACCTCTCCCATCCGATGCACAATCCCTGTATAATAGAGAATGCGTTCGGTTGTAGTCGTCTTCCCTGCATCAATGTGCGCCATGATGCCGATGTTACGTGACTTTTCTAATGAATATCGCTCAGACATAAACCCACTACTGCGTTACAAATGTATGTGAATATATTCTTTTAATGAAAATAAATTATATGTGAGAACACAGAAGCATTCGATTACCATCTAAAGTGAGCAAACGCCTTGTTTGCTTCAGCCATACGATGGGTATCATCCCGCTTTTTAATCGAGTTCCCTTCGCCATTTGAGGCGGCTATTAATTCGGAAGCAAGGTTCGCTGCCATCGACTTCTCTCGCCGGCTCCGGGCATTTTGCAGGATCCAGCGGATAGCAAGCGCAGTGCTGCGCTCCTGTCTTACTTCAGTCGGCACCTGATACGTCGCCCCTCCGACACGCCGAGCGCGAACCTCAATCATTGGCCTTACATTCGATATGGCCTTTTTAAAAACTTCGATTCCCGGTTTACCTACCCGCTCCTCAATCAAGTCAAATGCATCGTAAATAATGTTTTGCGCAACTGACTTCTCACCCCGCTTCATCACGGAGTTAGTAAACTTTGCAACCAGAAAATCGTTATACTTTGGATCCGGTTCAATATGTCTCTTTGGTGCTCGTCTCTTTCTCATACTTTTACTACACTATGCTGCTGATTGTTTTGGTTTTTTTGCTCCATATTTAGACCGGCCACGACGACGTTCTTCCACACCGGCAGTATCGAGAGCACCACGAATAATATGGTAACGAACACCGGGCAAGTCCTTGACACGGCCCCCGCGGATCATTACGATCGAGTGCTCCTGGAGATTGTGTCCTTCACCGGGAATATATGCGGACACCTCAATTCCATTTGTAAGCCGTACACGCGCGACTTTCCGCAGCGCTGAATTCGGCTTTTTCGGGGTTGTAGTATATACTCGCGTGCAAACACCCCGCTTCTGAGGATTCGATTTCAAAGCCGGTGACTTGCTTGATGTTTTAACAACTTTTCTGCCTTTTCTAACTAACTGGTTGATCGTCGGCACCAATAACCTCTGTTTTTAATTAGTATTCGCAATCTTAAACTTAAAGAGAAAATCAATATACAAAAAAATAAATGTAGTGTCAAGCAAATTTAGTGCGGTTATCCATAGAAAAATACCCGGCAACTTCCAGAATCAATTTGCCGAATATGCATTAAAATCCGCCTCATAATTAGCCAGCGACCACAGATTCAGGTACGCCAATTGCACTATTCGCGCCATTTTCTCAAAATTGATTTTTTCAACGGTATCGGTCGGCTGGTGGTAATCCTCGTGAAACCCCGTAAAAAAGAAAGATACCGGGATGTCGTTCCGGGCAAATGGTACATGATCGCTTCCGCCGCCGGTAATATTGCGAACCCGCATATCTAAATCAAGCCCGGTGAATTCGTTGTTCTTTTCTGTAATTTCCTCAAGCAGCGGCAATTGTTCCGAGAGAGTCACAAAAACCTGATCAGTGTTTTCCTCGGCATATATACCAGCATCGGGATTACTCCGGTCCCGGCCGATCATATCAAGATTTTTTTTCGTTATGATACTTTCAAACGGGACGACGGGATTATCGACAAAATATCTTGAACCGAGCAGCCCCTTTTCTTCTGCCCCCCACAGCGCAAACAGTATCGATCGCTTAGGCCGTTCGGGAGCGGTTGCAAATGCATGCGCAAGCGTTAGCACTCCACTTGTGCCGGATCCGTTGTCATCGGCGCCGTTCCAGATATACCCACTTCTCTTGCCGTCATGATCGTAATGTGCACCGACAATGATAACCTCGTCCTTTAACTCCGGATCGCTTCCTCCGATCATACCGACAACATTATTCGTCCACAACACCTGCGTCTCAAATTCCGGCTGCATTGTTGCAGTAACATTTGCCAGCTCCCGTGATTGCGGCTGCAAATTCTCATCTATCGCATCCTGAATTTCTGCAAGGGATTGTCCTGTTGTTTGAAGTATACTATTTGCTGCTTTCCTGGATATATTAAAGACCGGCGGGCCTGATAATTCACTTTGTGCGAGATGCATACGACGTCGCGGTTCCATCGGTTCATCACCTTCATAATGCCTGTTAAATCGCGGATGATGATGTTCAATGTTTTGCGCGAATCTTTGGTACAGGCCACGGCCTTCCTGCCGGCCCTGTACAATCAGAATTCCGGCTGCACCTTCCTCCCGCAATCTTGACAGCCGGGTTCTCAGTCCTGCATATCGTGTTCGCTGACCTGACTCATTCCAGACAAGTGAATCATCGTCTTCTCTTGGCACACCGTCCACCATCAGAACAATTTTATTCTCTACGGTAACATTTTCGAATTCCCTGTAATCTTCTTCCGGTACATCCATACCGTAGCCGACAAATACAACCGGCGCAGAGATAGTTACATTATCCCGCACACCGAATCCTATATCGAAATCCACTTCATAGGTGAAATCGGTCGTATACTGTGACGCTCCTTCTTCCGTTGTAACCGAGAATGAACTGGAAGCAAGCGGGCTGTATTCAATCACATCAAATTTTTGAAAATAACTCGGACCCTGCCATCCACTTATATCAAGATCATCGCCAACCGGCCGCAACCCCCACATACGAAACAATGCAGCAGCATATTCGGCAGTAAGCTCGGCTCCCCGCTCAGTCGCCTCTCTGCCTTCGAATAGATTCGATGCGATATAGTTTAGATGTGAGAAAAGTTTTGACTCATCTATGAATTCAAGACCATACTCCTCGGCCTCTGTCAACCGGCGGTCTTCTATTACTACGGGTTCATCCGCAATAAGCGGAAATGAACTCAACACTACAATAACTATGTAAAGCACACTATAACGATACATCGAATTACCTCCATGTGATTTCGTTAATGGTTAATTGTACCGTACCATCAAAGCAACCATTAACTATTACTTGAATCATTACAAATTAGATAATTATAAACAATCATTTTTCATCATCACCTGCCGAACAACTCTACCAAAAACAAACTTAACTGCGGGACATATGTTATTATCAATAAAGCGATCAGATAAATGATCAGGAATGGAAATGTTGACTTGTATAACTGAATAACCGTTTCTTTAAAGCGGTAACTGGAGATGAACAAATTAATCCCTACCGGCGGCGTAAAATATCCTATTTCAAGATTCGCAAGAAAGATTATACCGAGATGGACCGGATGAATGCCGAACTCCTGCGCAATAGGCAGTATCAGGGGCACGACAACTATGATTGCAGAAAAGATATCCATCATTGCTCCGACAGCCAGGAGAAAGATATTCAAAAGGATAAGAAATACAATCCGGCTATCGATATATTGTTCGATGAATGCAAACATCTTTGCAGGTATCTGTTCATCGATAAGATAATTTGTCAACCCCATCGCCGTTCCGAGGATGACAAGTATTGCACCGACAAGCACCATACTCTCGCGCATCACTTTCGGAACCGCCGGCAACTTCAGATCGCGATAGATGAGTACTTCAACGACAAATACATAAAATGCCGTCATCGCGGCGGCTTCAGTAACGGTGAAAAATCCGCCGTATATTCCGACTACGATTATAAGTGGTATGGGCAATTCCCATCCGGCGTTCCGTACCGAGGATAGAACATTTTTCAAGGAAAAGGGTATTCGCTCTACCTTAAATTCCATTCCCTTATAAGCATTATATACTGCAAGCAAAACAATGATGAATAAACCCGGGAGAATTCCGGCAAGAAATAGTTGGTCAACACTTACCCCTGCAACAAATCCATACAGGATGATAGGTAAACTCGGGGGAAATAATAATCCCAGACTCCCTGAAGAGGTCATCAATCCGAGCGAGAATTTTTTTGAATAATTTTCTTTAAGCATTACCGGAACCAAGATACCGCCGAGCGCAACGATAGTTACTCCCGATGCACCGGTAAATGCGGTAAAGAAAGCACAGGCAAACAAAGCAACAACCGCCAGGCCACCGGGCATCCAGCCGAATAGCGCACGGGCAACACCGACAAGCCGCTGCGGTGCGTTACTCTCTGCAAGCATGTAACCGGCAAACGTAAAAAGTGGAATAGCAATAAGCGTTGGTGAAGCGGTCAGCCGGTACAACTCGATAATTACTGCAATGGTATCTATACCGGCAGCATGAAAACTCATAAGCGCTATTGCGGCAATAATAATAAACAGCGGGGCACCAAGGAGTGCAAGTAATACCAGGAGAAGACCGAGTAAAATTGTTTCAAGCATCCCGGAGTCCCTCCTCCTCGGGTATTTCTATACGTCCGGTTATTAAGTCGACAATGTCGCCAAGAAGCCGCACGGCAAACCGAACCATCATTAAACCGAAACCGAGCGGTATAATAATCTGAAAAATCCATCGTTGTATATCGAGAATAAGAGTACCGCCAAACTCTATCTCATCAATAAGAAATCTGTATGACGCATCGGTGAGATAATAACAAACTATAATTGAGGCAATACCGGTTACTATAGCTGCAATCTTTTTCCCTTTATCGGGAAGGACCTTTGTAAGAGCATCGATTGTGATGTGCCGTTTTTCACCTGTAGCAACAATAGCTCCGAGAAATGCGACCCAGAGCACCACGTGTCTGAGTAAAACATCACCCCATAGAATACTCGTAGAAAAAACATTTCGCAGCACAACCTGGGTAAACCCCATCATAACCATCACCGCCAGCAATAATACCAGCAGTGTGGCCGCAATAGTTCCAAGAAACGAATCTATGCCGCGGATGATTTTCATTCAGACTGTGCAGCTTTTTGTGAACGATATTCTTCTATTGCCGACTCAACGGATTCCAAAAATTCCCTCGAATACAACTTACCGACAAGCTCACGTCTGGCTTGTTTCCCCATCTCCTCATATCTCGCTATCTCTTCCTGGGGCGGCCGATCAAGTATTTGTACGCCCGCTTCATCTATAATATCTATCGACTGACGATTTTCCTCCCTGCTTTTTTCGGTCAAACGGCTCATAAATTTTTCTCCGGTTCGCAGCAAAATTTCCTGCAGATCTTCAGGAAGACGATCAAAAAACCTTCGTGAAACAAGAACAGCGCCGGCAGAATCCGCAATAGGCAGGTCAAGCATATACCGTACCCGTGTGAACCATTGCAATGCAAGTGCTGCCATCGGAGGAGTGTACACCGCATCGATCATCCGGGTCTGGAGTGATGTCATAACTTCTGTAACTGACAGCGGAATGGGATTGACATTCAGTGCTTTGAAGGTTGCTTCTGCAACAGGATCCCCTTCCCACATCCACATTTTTACCCCGCGCATATCTTCGGGTCTTCTAACAGGCACATTTGAAAATACATACACAAAACCGACCTCTGCCCAGCCCAACAACACATAGCCATTATCATAGAATTCATCACGGAACCGATCGCCGAATTTTTCGTAAATAAGATCGACTTCATCGTAATTACGGAATAAAAAAGGCGAATCAAGAATCCTGACCTTTGGTGCTATTGCTCCCATACCGACACCGGTAAAGCCGCCTCCGTTTAATTGTCCGGTCCGGATGCGCCGCAATACATCAGGTTCATCCCCCTGCGACCCGCCGGGATAGATACGAAAACCGAGTCGTCCGTTACTCTCCTCGCGCACTGCCTTATCGAACTCGCGCATAACTTCCATCCAGGTACTGCCTTCAGGTGCAACGGTTGCGAATTTAATTTCATACTCCTGTGCACCGGCACTATCAACCCCGATCATGCTTACAAACAATATTACCGCCGCTATGATGATAAATCGCTTCACTCCAACCTCCTGTAATTAAAATAATGAATCTTTTTGTTCAAGCAGTGCTTCAGCACGCCGCTTCGCAATAGTATTGACTAATTTTTGTTCCGGCAAAATATCGAGATCTGCTTCGAGTATCCGGTTTAACAAATCCTCAAATAATGACTCATTCAATGTTTGAACCGCATAGGTTCTCGCGTAGAAAAATTTTGTAATAAGAAAACGATTTTCGGTCAGCTCGAGTGCCCGCTCAAAATGTTCCCGGCCTTTATCGGTATTCCCCCCGAACATCGTCGGTTTACTCGAGAGGATCATCCCGAAAAAAAGATGCGGACCGGCATAGTAGAATGATTCATTCCGTTCGAGTACCACCCGCATCATAGCTTCGACTTTCGGCAGATTTGCGAGTGACCGCGGATCACCTATATTTTGCTGGATAGCACCCGCCCACGCGTTTGCCGTCCAGAACAATAACGGGATATCTCTATCTGAAATATGCTCAAGCGACGCTTCAAACTCTTCAAATGGTTTATCAAATGCCCGATCGAAATCCCGGTTTTGCCGCAAACCGCGCAAACCGTAATCACGTGCTCTCATATAGAAAGAAGTTGCCCGTTCCGGATCTTCTTCTTCCACAAATCCAAGCGCATAACTTGTAAATC
>PWXV01000279.1 GCA_003568415.1 Ignavibacteriales bacterium | reverse complement strand
ACTGCCAGACGGAGACGGCCGTAATTCATGAATGAATTCCGGAATACATTTGGGAACATTTCTGTAAATACCAAACCAACACTTGCCGACGGATAGAAGTAGGAGTTGTCATCCGTCGGGAGTGTCGAGCTCCAGTCGTTCCGTGCGGTCAGATTTAGATAGAACATCTCGCGATAATCGAGAACGAGCTGCGAATAGACACCAATCTGACGCTGCTCTTCCAACCAGTCGTCACCGACAATGGTTACTGCATTGGATATGTGGAAGAAATCAGGGCCACCGAGACCGATACCGCGTTGGCGCTCCCACTTCCATTCGCGCATGTTAATATTATGACCGATTATAGCATCGAGCCGTACATCATCACTTAATGCAAATTGTGCAAATAACTGCAAGTCGGAATTAAATTCCATACGTTTGTTGGTCCGGTCAAACATACTTCCGTCCGGACGACCAATTGTACCTAAATTGATCTCTTCTTTGCGGGTATCGGAATAGCGATCGAGTGAAAGCTGTTCACGGAGCTGGAGCCACGGGAGTATGTTATAATTAATTTCAAGACTGCCGATTGTGCGATCGACACTGCTGGTATAACGGTTATTTCTGACCAACCAGTGCGGGTTATTTCCAAGCGAAGCATGATACATCCGCTGCGATCCATCTTCCCACTGATAATCCGAAAGGTCAAAGTTAATTGGTGCCGGCAGAAGCGACCATAAAACTGCGCGTGCACCGTTACCCTGTCCCATCCAGATATTATCGGTTTGTGTATAGTTAAACGATGTATTAACCGAAAGACGTGGTGTAATTCGTCCACCGAACCTGCCATGTACGCTGCTTCGATCGAGAGAAGTATTCGGGACGATGCCGCCCTGATTCATATTTGAAAAATTGAAGTAATAATTGAAACCTTCCACGCCGCCGCTCACACTGACAGCGTTCTCGATCGTAGATGCACGGCGATAGAAGTCCCCGCGAGGGTCGAATGTTTCGATGCGATCTACCCCGAGAGCGTCGAGTACTTCCTGCGGCACGTCATCTTTATGCGGTCCCCAGTTACGGATAGTCTGCGGGTTTGTTAATGGGTTAAAAACTGTATCTCCTGCTTCGGTAACACGGAATTCACGAGGATCTATAAAACCTCCTCTGTCCATTGGTAATCCATTTATGTAGAAACCATCCATACCTAACAGGTATTCATTCTGATGACCTTCGACAATGGCATTTTCAAAACCGACTCGTGTACGGAACCTGATATCCGGTGTGGCCGGTCTGTGTTCCATTGCACCGCGGGTGGTAACAATGATTGCACCGTTTGCGGCGCGTGAGCCGTACAAAGCAGTCGCACTGGCCCCCCTCAGAACGGTAACGTCCTCAATGATGCTGGGATCGATATCGACCTGACGGCTGGCTCCGCCTCCGGTAAATAAAGTACTTTCGTAGCCGGCTGTCGCATCCTCATCAGCACTGATAATGACACCATCAATCACCCAGAGCGGCTGGTTGTCGCCAGTTATTGAAGAGACCCCCCGGATCTCGATACGAGATGCCGCGCCCGGCTGCCCGCTCGATGAAACAATATTTATACCCGCAGCCTGTCCACGCAATGCATCGGCAAGATTACCCGTCGAAGCGCGCTGAAGGTCCTCCCCGCTCACTCTCTGCACCGCATATCCCAGCGACCGCTCTTCGCGTGTAATCCCGATTGCCGTCACGACAACATCTTCAAACCCGACAACATCAGCCGTCAACGCAAAGTCTTCATTGTGTTCGCCGGGTGTGAGTGTAATTGTACGACGCAATGTACGGTAACCAACAAAGGTTACAGAAAGCGTAACCTGCTCACCGGTCACCTGGGCTTCGGGTATCGATAGAGCGTACCGGCCGTCTTCATTTGTGGCGGCACCGAGTGCCGTACCCTGAATAACTACATTGGCACCCGGCAAAGGATCGCCCGTTTCGACATCAGTAACGGTCCCTTGAATGGATGCATCCTGTGCATATCCCGGGAGCGGGATAAAAAGTACAAGTATGCAGAGTTTTATAATATTTGAATAATTCATACAATGTACCTCCGATTTATAATAAGGTGGTTTGCTATTATTCATTTTTATCCGGATAATCTGTATTGGTATTAATACTGTTGTTGATGTTAGACGATGACACTATGAACTTTCTTCCGTAGACGATGTATATTACAGGAGGGCAAACGCAAGTAACAATCCATATAGACAGTATCAGTCTGATGCA
The DNA here is from genome assembly GCA_003568415.1 of Ignavibacteriales bacterium. Lineage (GTDB taxonomy): Bacteria > Bacteroidota > Ignavibacteria > T3Sed10-11 > T3Sed10-11 > T3Sed10-11. Next base: position 6,364 of record PWXV01000279.1, on the reverse strand, counting down.
TTATAACGGTATTAACGCTGCATATCTAATCACTTTCATTCATAACACTCCGGATAATATAGTTACTATCCTCCTTGTATATTTTTGAACTTGTCGCTAATGCTATTTCTTCGAGAATAATATCTAAAGGATCACGGTGAAAGGATGCAGTGAGAAAAACAACCTCTGGTTCCGGTATATCTAATCGTATGATAACATTATAAGCTCTTTCCAATTCGGCTATGACCTCCGATATCGGTGATTGATCGAATACAAATTTATTATATCTCCATTCCAGGTGATTTGTAACATCAGAATCAGCAATGAACGGAGTGGTCCTATCCGGTGATATGATGCCGACACTGCCTTCTGGTATAACCAATTGACTTGCTTCTTTATTTTTTACTCCATTCATCAACGATACTGCTCCTTTTTCAACCGCCACAACAACCCCATTGCCCCTCGCTCTGGTGCCAAATGAAGTTCCATGCACATTGACGATTCCGGAGGATGTTACAATGCGGACAGGGATTTCATCCGTATCGATTCTAAAAAATGCCTCACCCGATAAATTCATTATTAATTTATCAGCATCATTCTTATGATCTATTTGAAGGTGACTATCATAATTTAATTGTATATATGCTAACCCGGCGAGTTGAATTTCTTTTCGCTCTCCCCGATCCGTTACATACACTCCGGCAGGTTTGATATCATCATTTGGATTGAAAACCATTTCCTGGATACTCACGTATAACCCGATTATAATGAGCAATACAGCAAAGACGGCAGCCAATTTCCTTATTTGCGCTTTATATTGCCTGATTTTATACTGCCGCTTCATCGCCCGTGAACGTACGTCTTCCTGTAATGATATCTCAATATCATCCCATAAATACGGGTCGGTTTGTACAGGTTTGAGTGCATCCATCGCGGTCATGCCGCATTGTATATATTCGAAGTTTTTCCTGCACGAATCGCAATCCCGGAGATGGGATGCAACCTTCTCCTCATCAAAAAGTTCCAGAGACCCGGAATAATAATCGACAGACAAATGTACTATATTTTTACAGTAAAGAGTCATATTTCATCTTTCAAATGGATAAGTGCTTTCCCTAATGATTTATACCCACGGTTAAGCCGTGAACTGACGGTACCCAGAGAGCAATTGAGAATCTTCGATATGTCCTCATACGATAATCCATCTATATAGCGTAATACCATCACGCTTCGTAATTTCGGACTTAATGTTTGTATCGCCTTCTCAATATCAGTATTGATTTGATTTCGTAGTACAAGCGAGTCGACCGGCTCCGTCGATGTATCGGCAAATGAATCCGTCTCCGTGTGATTAACATATCGTGTTTTAAGTCTGTTTGCCTTTCGCATATGATCCAGGCATGCATTAATTGATACGCGATAGAACCAGGTGGAGAATTCGGATTCATGTTTAAATTGATCGATTGATGTAAACAACTTCAGAAAGATTTCCTGAGAAACATCATACGCATCGTTTTCATTTCCCAGCATATAATAAGTCAGATTATACACATGGTCGCGGTACGCATCGTAGATATGCTTAAATGCGTAATGGTCGCCATCCGCAGCACGCTGAAAAATTGCCTTATCGATTTTTTGACGATTCATTTCTATCCGGGTGTCTGTTTATTGTATATTGTCTCTGAATAGCGGGGCCGAAAGCACTATTGTATGCCGGATATTATTTTTTCTATTAAATTTATTTGTGTAAATTTTAGACGTATGACGTGTCGTTTTTCTTCCCTTTAGCAAATGCTTCGCTTACAATATGTTGCCTGTGTATTTTGTATACTTTCGGTAAGTATTTGGTATGGTTTTAATGGAATGGTATATTTGGTTTCACTTGTTAATTTTTGGAAGGTGTGTTTTCTCGCTATCTTCGGTAAATGATTCTGTCTGTGAGCGTAGTTCTCTCAAAATCGTATCCCAGAGATTTCGGGGTGCAGGGATTGACTTTAATGATGCTAACATTTCCGCTCCTTTTTTGATCAGCTCATATTCGCCTCTGCAGGCGGCGCATTGTTCGAGGTGAGTTGCTATGTATGTTGTTTCTCTCTCATCTAATTCATCGTGAACATAAAATACAAGCCTGTGACCGATGTGATTCGTATTTGTTTTCATATAGTCTCTTTTAAATGATCGAGTGATTTCCCCAATCGTGTATATCCCCGGTTCAGTCGAGACCCTACTGTGCGTCAATTTCGGTGATAGTAAATGAATAGCTTAATGAATCTCTCCGTTTACCAGAATATCGGATGTACATTCACCGGTATATTCCTCGGATATTTCAGTAATACACGGTATAACCAGGCATCAAAACTTGAACAGAAATGAAACTGCTTCAAATACCGAAATAGTTTAAATAATACCTATCAAGTTATATCCTTTCCATACTGTATATTTCTTTAAACGCTTGATGATCTCCCTATCCTCTGTATTATTTGACGGATTGAGTTTAATATTTCTTCCCTGTTAACGTTTAAAATTTTTTAAGTTTTGGTCTATGTTGTTGATAATTATTGGTTTACTGTTTTTACGGTGACCGGCGAGATAATAATCCGAGGTGAGTAAACCCTTTGCGAAGATGGTCCTCGGTATTTTCGACCGAATCATCCATAATTTCTGCAATCTGGGAAACAGTAAAAAGTCTGTATGAATACAATAGAGTAACGATACGTGTGTTTAGATTTAAATCACTAAATTGATGAGGGCGGGAATCATTGCAATCAAAACGTTCTTCATTGTGACCGGATGTAACGTGTTTATAGATATTTATCACACATCTGAATAAGTCAATATCGCTTATATGCTCACCCGGTTGGTGTTTTACTTTATAATATAACTCCATGAAGGACAATCTTGTAACTTCGAACGAGTGGCTTTTTTCACCGGAGATAGCATACACAAATGAGAATACGTAGTCTCCATACATCAAATACAACGATTGCACTTTTTTCACCGGATATGGCTTATCGGTGGTTTTGAAACTTCTTCCGTTAAAAAATAACATAAAGATTCTCCCAATTTTATCTCATGCATACTCATCTTTTTTAAACAGGAACATATTTGTTATCTTTCAATTATTTACTTTTTTATTTTCATCTCCTCTTCATCAAGCAATGATTTAAGCGCATCCGGTTTTTCGTTTCATAAAAACTCTGATTAGCTGAGCCACTTATCCACTCTCGATAATCTTTTCGAATTCAACCGGCAAATATGGGTGCGTCCCCGACCGGAACGGTGTATACTATTTGCCCGCTCTAACAGGTGAGTTAGCTTTGATTCCGCGGCAAGAAACATATCGTACGGAAATGCAAGGTAGCTCACCCTGCGTTCATGTTTGACTATCTGGTGGACCATCGCCCTCCACATCGAATCTGACGGCGAGTGAGAATCGGCAACAAGAGATCGGGATTTATTGTTAACCACTTGGTTAAATATATTCCAACGGAAATAAAAAGTCAACCTTATGGTTAAATATATTTTTGTATGTATTTCCGCATAGAGTGACCCGTATTTCCGGAAATTGCATACACACATGAGTAAATAATGTCACCGTGTTTCACAGAGAGCGACCACTGCTTGCTATAATGATCGTGCAGCTCACATGAAGTTTTTTATATCTCGCCAATTAAACAACAACTTAAACACTCAGCGCTTATTCATTTGGGATAGTGTTGTTAATTCTATTTAGAAATTTTCAAAACAGGTTGTCAAATTCTGTGCCGATATTATATTAATAGGTACGGGTTCCCAATTGAATTGTTTCAATAATATTTTGTATTTTAATTGGAATATATGTGGTAATGAAGGGGCACTTCTATAATACGTTATATAACAATCTGTGGCATTTGAGTCACACAAAATGACGATATCATCACACATTAGTTATAGTTAACCCGAAAGACTTGCAGAAAAATGTTCGATCGTTTCGTCCGGTCCGTTGAACTCTGCATTATTACAAGTATTGACCGGGCGAATTAGAATAAAGTTGATATGCAATTTATGTGTGAAGAATGAGAAAAGAATTCGTTTTCCTCAAACACCGGCGATCCAACTCGATGGTTCCTTATGCATCGGGAACCGCCTTATTCAGAATTGCATATAGTTCATTCTATTATTATCGCTTATTTCTCCGACAGTTTTTCCATCAGCACCGCAACCTGGAATTCAACCCGCTTCATCTCGCGTACGATCGAATTCTTCACCATCTGCATCCAGAGCCATAGTTTTAAGAACGACGTAAATAGTAACCCAAGAAACATAAGCGCTCCATACCGGATCAGATCGGTCGTCGATTCGGAGGTAAAGAAATGGTAACCGCAGTAAACGGCAACACTGACTGCCGCAATGATGACGATGGATTGAATTATTGCTATCCATGCAAACTTTCCTTTATAAACACCGAACCATGATTCAAAGACATCTTCCTCTTCGAACTGATTATAAAACTCCGCATCTTCTTTACTCAGTGACTCGGTGATCAGCTTGTCGACCTCTTCCTTCTTCATAGTAAGTCTCCTTCTATTTGGTGATAATTTCTTTCAGTTTCTCACGGGCATAGAACAACCGCGATTTGACCGTTCCTTCGGGGATGTTCAATGCTTCGCTTATTTTACGCATACTCATCTGTTCTAGGTAAAACAATTCAAGTATAATACGTCCGGTCGGCGGAAGTTGTCTGATTCCAATCCGTATACTTTCAATACGATCGGCAGTATTCTCCGTCCCGGCCGATTCGATATCCGGCACATTGTTGACATCCGTTTCCCCTGACCGGCTGCGGGCTCGCTGTTGCGCCCTTATCCAGTCGATAGCTTTGCGCCGGGCGATGCTTGCCGCCCAGGCGGAGAAACCAATGCGCAGTTCCAGACCCGGAAGTTGCTTGATAATAGCATACCAGCAATCCTGCGCAATATCTTCGACAGGCCGGCTGTCTCCCAATTGATACGCGATCATTCGGAGAAGCTTCGGATGGAATTTTCTGATCAGCGCCGCCAGCGCATCACGGTCGCCCCGGCGGTAGCGTTGAACGAGCACATCCTCCGTAGTATGTCCGGATTTCGTTTCCATCATTCAGCTCTATAGTCGGTTGAAATTCGAAAAGGTTCATTTTAATGATTATTATCGATCTTGACATTAAAAATGCCATTTACTATAATTAAAAAATTATAAAAAAGCACCTATATATATCCATCGCAATGAGTGTTTTGAACCGTTAACCTGAAAATCAGAATGACATTCTTAAAGAGTATATTCTTTTCAGAGAATGGTATAAAATTCCCATTTTTGCGGTTCTCATTACCTATGCCGAAGTTCTGCCGGTCGGCCTTGTTGTCGTTTTCGTCAGCTCGCTGATTTTATAAAGGAAACCGAAGGAAATACCTGCTAACGAAAATTAGAACTTAATAACTGATGTTACATAAAACATGATTTAAGTATAACAAATTCTAAGTCCGAATCTCTAAACCCTAAACAAATTCAAATTTCCGAAATACAAATACTTTAAACAACTCGAATTCACATTTTTTTGAGAATTATCAAATTTGAATTTTTCCCGCTGTACGGGAGAGTTTGTTTAGGATATCGGATTTAGTGCTTAGGATATTCAATGGATAAAAGTAATCAATGGAGAAACGGATATGTCTAAACATCCCCTTTTCACTATGAGTTTTGCTAAAGTTTATCCGCTGTATGTTCAAAAAGCGGAACGTAAAAATCGTACAAAAAAAGAAGTCGATCAAATTATTTGCTGGTTGACAGGCTATGACCGGGCGGGACTACAACGGCAAATCAAACAGGGAAACGATTTTGAAACATTTTTTGCACAGGCGCCGGCCATTCATCCGAACAGTTCGCTTATCAAGGGTGTCGTGTGCGGCGTTCGCGTGGAAGAAATCGAAGATCCGTTGATGCAAAAAATTCGCTATTTAGACAAGCTGATTGATGAACTTGCAAAAGGAAAGGCGATGGAGAAGATATTGCGGCAATAATGGCTCACGCGGTGCGGCCACGTTAAAAAAGCGGCGGGGTGGCGCAACCAATCCCGACTTTTATCGGGTTTAACCACAAAGATCACTAAGAGTTCACAAAGGACACTAAGGGTTTATAAAGATAGACAAACTATTCAAAACTAAAAATTGTGTTGATCAAAACAGTCCTTTAGAAAATTTCATTGCTTTATTTACTCATTGTCAACCGAATTTACAATTAGCCACGATAACACCTAAATCCAATAAAGACAAATGAGTGTACGTTGAAATAATTGAAGATAAGGTGTAATGATTGCCAGTAATAATTTTTTAATTGAAGAACTAAGAACTTCTTAAGGATTACTTTTTCGTTT
>PWXV01000121.1 GCA_003568415.1 Ignavibacteriales bacterium | reverse complement strand
GCGGGCCAGAATTCACCGCCAAATGACCACATATCAAATCGACCCGCAGTATTCGAATTGTAAATGACCACCCAAATAACTTCATCAAGCAATACATTGTTATCAGGATCGCCGGCAAGTTCGATAAAAATATTTCCGTCGCCATTTCGCGGGTCGGCAATAGTACGTGCATCTATCTGAACATATCCGAGCAAAAATTCATCGTACACGAGGGGAGTATAATCCATGAATGTACCTGCTTGCACAAAGTCGGAATTACCCAGATAAACCAACTCCTGGTTTTGATCGAGTATAAATGCTCCAACCGCAACTTCAGATATCACTCCCTGTTTATACCACATGTTTACAAATGATTGAGATGAATTATCGGGCAGTAAGAACGTTATGTTTTGTGTTGAGGCAGGAACTGTTGTACCGGCATGTATTAATTGGAACCCCTCGTTTCCCGCCGCTGCAACAATTATCTTCCCCGGACCGGTCAGACTTGAAAGCGCTTGTTCATAGAGACTGGAGCCATCGATCGGTCCGAAGTTACTACCCAGACTTAAGTTTATGACCGCAGGTTTTCCAAGTTCATCCGCTTTCGAAAAAATATACTGACATCCGCCCACGACCGTATTATCGCTAAATCCGCCTTCAATCATCCCTTTCACGAAAATTATATCCGACTGGGGAGCTATACCGGTGTATTCTACATTCTGTTTTCCTCCTCCTGCAGCAGTCCCGGCAACATGGGTGCCATGGCCGCCACCATCGTCAAGGTCACGCTGAGTAACCGAGGAGGGATCGGTATCGATTTGTTGTTTTGTCCATTCAAACACACCGTCGTTTGTGTATTCAACTAAATATTGAATTCTGGAACCGTTATCAGCATTAAAATCAGGATGAGAAAAATCGATACCACTATCGATCACACCTACGATCACACCATCACCTCGGTACTGTTTCGGTAAATCTAAACCGTTATGTACTTTGTCAGCGGCGATATCTATTCGTCCGGCTTTATTTAATTGTTTCCGCCGACCGGCAAGTTCGATAAACCGGATACCGTTGTCCATTGCGAGTGTTTCGATCCGGTCTTTCGGAACACTCATACTGACTATCGAACCAACCTGCACGGTATTTCGGGCATTGATATGTGATAATCGTCCGATATCAAATCCATCCGCAACTTCCACCAATAGATCGACCCACACCATTCCGGATTCATCACGTGAAATTGCAAACGGTAATGATGCATAATCTCGTCCACCCGAGGAATTTATTTTTCCCAAACTATGAGGATGCTGTAATAATACTCGTAACGCCGGATCAAGTTTTTCATCCGTTGTTTCCTTAAATATGGTTTGAGAATGATGCTGATTTCCCTGTATGGTGAACGAAGGAATAGTGCCGGATTGTAACGCCTCGACCAATTGTTTATTGATCTGACTATGAAGCGGCACCACGATCACCATCATGAAAATGAACAAAAGGACCGACCAAACTACAAAATACGCTCGAGGGTTCATCGCTGTATATCCTTTCTCTCTATTATATTCTCATTACAATGGTTTTCTGATTTGACTGAGTGACATCGATTCGATAAACGGTTGGGAAGCAATGGCTCGGATTCCTGCTACAGAACCGGATACCGTGATGATTTGATCGACAACTGTTTGGATCTCTATATTATTTTCAGTCAATACTTCCCGAATCGTGTCGTCTATCGTTCGGTTAATTTGAATTAATACCTGGATACTTTCATCGGTATTATCACGCTCCGCTTGCAGGATCGCCGAACGGAGTGATGCATCCATCTTGTGTTCATAATTTGGACCGGCATCCCGTTGTCCCTGACAACCGATTAACACACTTGTCGTTACCACCACATAAAAAATCCAATTACGTTTTATCATTGTACGATTATCCTTTCTGTATCGAACTTTACTTGATGAAAACAAATCTTCGGGTTGAATCAAATGAATCAGTCTGAAGTCTGTATAAATATATACCACTTGCCTGTCCGTGCGCATCAAATGTAACGGTATGTTCACCGGCTGCTAATGTCTCATCCACCAGCGTTGCGACAACTCGTCCCAGGAGATCAAAGACGACAAGCGTCACGTGTTCCTGTTTCGGGATTGCAAACCGTATGGATGTCGAGGGATTAAATGGATTTGGATAGTTTTGCATGAGCTGATACTCACGCGGAACATCGCCGGCATAATCATTCACTGATGTTGTTATCTGGTCAATTAAAATGTTCATGAGCGGATAAATTCGTGCCCGTTCAATCCGGTATGGAGCTTCGGTTTCGAGCTCATACACAATAGCGAGGGGAACTTCCACTTCATTGTACGATGGAGGGATATCGCCGAAAGCGCCGGAGTGTATACCAATCACCATAGATTCGACGCCGGCCTGGCCGTGGCCTATAATATATTGCACGTGTTCCTGTATTTCATCCAAATCGGTTTCAAATGCAACATTCCAAAACCAATAGAGAAACTCTGCAAGTGCTTTTCGGCCCACAATCTCATCCCCGCTCGACATATCGGTAAACACCACATTTTCGGTTACATAATTTGTATCGTGCGACGCCACCCATTTCATTACTATGTCCCTGGTCTCATCAACACCGGGTCCATTTTGTGCCCGCACATTGTTCATCGCTGCCATCAACACGATGAAAAGTGTAATGAAAAAATATTTTGACACACTCATCATATCGAACTCCATGGAATTATGGTTATCGGATAATCTGATCAATTAATACGTTTAACATCGTGTATATCCTTGCATTTCGAATGTAGTACGGGGGTTCATATTCAAGTTCATACGTAATATATACCGGAAACTCAACTTCATTATTACTCGGCGGGATGCCGTTTATTTCCCCGGTATGCGTACCTTTCAGTATAAATTCAACTACCGCGATACGGTCTCCAATTGTATAACGCATGCTTTGTCTCACTGCATCCATATCAACATCGAAATATTCATTCCAAAACCGCTGCATGAACTCCGCCACTTCCTTCCGGCCGTTGAATTCAGTTCCGGTAGCCTGATCCACAAACATAACATTGTTGGTCGTATAATTTATATCACCTGTGTCGGTCCATAATACGATGATATCCTCAGTATCCTTGAATATTGTTCCCGAAGCCTTCATACCAATTGCAAATTCAGATAATGAGTCAAACGGTATCGTGCTGACAAAATAATCGTCGATTATTTCTCCGCCTATCTCCTCCCAATCGGCAACCATATAGCCACGTTTCATCCATACAAATTGTGACACATCTATTCCGGGCGGAAGATCGGAAACAGGAATCCGCACCACACCATTCTCAAATTGTAATTCCCGCGTGCTCAGATCGAAGTAAAAAGGATTAATTAACTCAACGTATAAAGGCACTGCACCGCCGACCGGTATCCGGTTTTCCCAGAAAGCCGCCGTTACCTCACCTCCCTGTATCACATCAGCATTAAAGGTTAAATTCATATCCTCAAACTCGACACTTATACCTGCACCCACATCTATCATCCGGACTGTCTTCACATCCGGTGGCGGTATGGAATGAGTCATTCTGATATGCAAGCCATCATCGAGAATTCCATTTGCTGCCGATACATCGAGCGTGTTGTTCCCGGCCATATCCAACGGTCCCCAGAGTTTACCGGTTATACGGTCGACGATCTCAAACGAACCGATTTCTGATAAGTAGGCCGGATCCCAGCTCAATTGTATCGGGCCATGATCTTCGGCAACCTGGTACAATATCTCGAACACCTTCTCGGTTGGTAGATTATCCCGCACATCTTTAGCGTAATCTTCTGTGCCCCAGCGCAACCGGGCATCAAAAATACCGGCCATCGGTGTGGGGAAAAGACTCATATCCAATCCCTCATCCAATCCATCGGTACCGTATTCGTGCATGCCGATAGTCAGAGTAAAGTCATTATTTCCATCACTCACCGTAATAGGAATAGATATAGTCTGGGAAACTCCCGTTAGAGTCATTCCAACAATTATAAAAAAGAGATACACGATCCGTTTACTATACATTGTTTTTCCTCCGGATACTATTTCATTAAAATTAATTTCCTGGTCTCAACAAATTCACCCGCCTGTATCCGGTAGAGATATAATCCGCTCGAAACTTCCTGCCCCGTATTATTATGTCCATTCCAGGTTACCGAATAATACCCTGCTTCCTGTACATCGTTCACCAACGAACGAACTTGTTGACCGAGCATATTATAAATCTCGAGCCGGACCGATACCTGTTCGGGTATCTGATACTGAATTGTCGTTACCGGATTAAATGGATTCGGATAATTTTGAGACAATGAGTATTGCAACGGAACTTCAGCAGTTGCACTATATTCACGCAACTGCAACCGGTCTACTTCTGAATTAACCAACATAAGCTCGGATTGGTAATCCAGCATATGTTCTGTTATTATTGTTTCACCCTGAAATTCAGTCAGCACAAATTTTCTATCGTCCGGTACTTCAATTTTCAATGTAAGAGGAAAATGTTCTTCAGCTGCCTGAATCAGTATTTCTCCGCCGAATTCTTTAGTCATATAGGTGTCGCCGGTAAACCGGATATCGAATGCACCCTGCGGCGGAACGGGCGGCAACCGGAAACTGTCATAACTTGTTCCCTCATCAAGTCGAGCACCAAAGAACAGGTCTCGGGAATTGCCGGTGCTGCTTGCAAATTCAAGACGGTGATATCCGGACAGACCTATTCGATCTCGGGTAGATGTTTCTTTCGCCAGTACTCTTTCTCCGGCAGTTCTTTCGATACAGGCAAGCCCAATCGATCCTTCCGCATTTGTATAAACCCAGTATCCTCTTCCCGGATGGATAATATCGGTTTGTGTATATCCTGAATCCCATTTGAAAAGTGTATTGGGAACTATAATTCCATCCGGATCAATTACATCGGGCATCGCAACGGGACAGGCAGTACCGGCAATCAAATTCCATCCTCTGTTCAATGACAATTTGAGTTCATCGATCGGCCTGCCGGGAATATCAACCATGCCTGATGCAGCAAACCGCAGCCAGTATCCATTTCCATATTCCAAGTTATCAGCACTGTAGAACCGTTGTCCGCGGAATCCCCAGAGCGTATTTGCCATTGCATCGTTGAACAATGTCCGGTAATGCGGATTATCGACTTCAACAGGTAATCCGATCATATTCCAGCCGGTCGTGTATTGCACGCGGGATGTTTGATGGAGTGTGTGCCTTATGTATAATTGATTTATATTTGTGTTGCTTACGGTATAACTTGCTGTTTCGCGCATATTGACGTTGACCAGATCCCGGCCGAATGTATCAAGCAACCGGAAATCACCTTCAACACCTTCGAATAGTTTCGGATCCCAGGATATTGTTATGGGATCACCGCGGTCGGAGAACTGGAATAATGTCAGCCAGGTTGTTGATCCCTTTGTCGTTGGCCGAATAAATTTTAAATAATCCTGATTTCCCGAACGGAAGCGTGCATCGAACGCACCTGCAGGGGGCGGAGGGGGTGCCAATTCATCGTACTGATCATCGAAACCATCGGTAGCATCCGGTGCCGTTCCAAAAGTCAATGTCTGTGTATTATTGTTCCGGTCCGAGATAATAAGCTCTGCAAGAAAATCTGTGGCTGGCCTTTCAGATGTCAGAGCGGCAAAGACCATTCCGGTAAGTTCGTACACTGCCGGAGAGGTATCTTCAGTCATCGTTACAATTGCACACCGCTCACCATCGAATTTCTGACTTGAAGCTGCCACCCAGCGTGATCCTTCCCAGTAATGAAGAATATAATCTTCTCGCCATCCGGTCCGGTCCGTTAGGAAGTTATCTTCGCAAAACTCCAGCTCCATCTGTTTTATATCATCGACACGGTCAATATGAATATCGATAAAATTACTTACGACGTTTACGCCGGGTCTGCCCACCGGATTGCCTGTATATGTTGCAGCAGTAATCGTTCTGCTGCCGACCGCCTCGAGATACATGTTTCCTCCGGTAACATCACTGGCATCAAACGCTCCCGAACCGGTTACTGTCGCTTCTGCAAATTCCCTTATTCCGATACCTTCAGGAGTAAAATAGACTTTCGTTAAACTGCCAATATCTTTATTCTCCTCAAGAAAAGCAGTTATTACGCCCACCCCGCGGGTATCGGATGCTGTTAATGATACGGTTGATTTACCGTCTACTGTCGGCTGCGTGATAAAAGTTGATCGATCGAAACTACCCTTGGTCGTGGTAAAGGCAACCATCGTCCGATCGGGTACCGCTTTACCGTTGGCATCCTGTATAAATGCGGTGATATTCAGTTTCGAAATTGAATCAATAAACAAATAGCGATTATCAAGGATGAAAGATATTAACCATGGAGGTTGGATGTTAATATTTACACCGGTACATACAACTTCGATTTCCCTGTTGACCGCATCGGTGCAGAAATCCACTCTCCGTGGATGAATCAATGCTCCGAAGGTATGTTGCGGTGCAGTCAGCTCAAACTCCACGACCACGTTATCACCCTGAAATTTCAGGTTACGCACATTCTTTGTGAGATCAACATCGCCGCTAAACCCCTCACCCTGTACCCAGGCAGTCACACCGGCAGCAATCCACCCGCCGATATTTTCTATGGTCATCGATGCGGTAAAGGTTTCACCGCCGTTTACAGTACCCGGATGAGATATCGATGTGATATCGAGTTCAGGTGTTTTGTATATCGCGTACACAAACAAGCTGTAATCCTGTGCACTCCAAATATTTGGATTCAGGAACGAAACAGTTGCCGTCCACGGACCCGATTGCGGGTTTTCGACAACCAGTTTCTGTAAGGGTGATTTATTTGTTACACCGGTTGGCAGAGTCGGCGTCCTGTTTGAAACACCGGGTCCGGATACACTGAGCTGCAAATCGTGCACCAAATCGCCACCACCGCCGGGAACGTCGTTATAGGCGAGAACAAAGATGAGCCGTTCAACATTTGTCGGCACAAAAAAAGCAGTTAGCTCCTGATCATTATTTGAAAACCATCCACCAAAACTAACGGTACCGTGTGTCCATTTCAATGTTTCCGATTCATCACCCCATTTTAACCCGGCGGCGTTATAAGCATTCAGTAATCCATATCCCGCACTTGTGTTGGCATATCCCGCTCTGGGGTTAGTTCCACCGGCTTTGATTGGAATCGTTGTACCAATCAATCTCGCTTTAAACGCTTCACTGCTCATATTACTCCATTCAAGCATCAACGCACCTGCTCCGGTTACGTGGGGGGCTGCCATACTTGTCCCGGACATTCGAAGATAATTATCGTCTCCCTCCGGCCATATATTTAGACCATTATTTCCTTCCGCGTTTAGAGAAACTACTCCATATTTAAAATATCCATAATTGTCAAACCCCTGGCCGCCGGGAGCAACGATATCAGGTTTTAAACGCCCCAGCGTCGGTCCACGACTACTATACCCTGTAACCTCTCCTATCACCCTGTCATTTCGATCATCATCGGTTACGTAATGAATAGCTCCGACTGTAATAATGTTTTTAGCAGTACCAGGATTCGTAATAGTACCAGCTCCCGGCCCACTATTACCTGCTGATTTAACGATTATAAAATCTTCATTAGCTATATAACGATCAAAATCTTCAGTAAAGGAGTTATAACTAAAGTCATTAATAGTACATGTTGAATTGGCACAAAATCCCCATGAGTGGTTCGATAACCGCACATTATTATTTCTAAATCTGTTGAAAGCGTCAACATATCTAAACACTCCGTTATCTACCGTAAAAAGTGTTGCCCCCGGCGCCATTCCTTGTGCTCCATTAACACCTGAAATACCTGTAGTGCCGGAATTCCGAGCTGCAATGATACCACTGACATGAGTGCCATGTGCGTTGGTACCTGTATTAGATCCAGCCAGGAATGTACCAGCAGGAAAATCCGGGTGACTGGAGTCGGGAGCTCCGTCAAGTACACCAACTCTGATACGGGCTCCCGATCTGAAAAGCCATGTCCTCCCGGCGCTCGACATAATCCGGCTATCCTGAGCTAAATATTTCTTCGGCAAGTCATCATCTGCAATACTTTGTTCAAGTTCTGTTGGCCTCACAAACTCGATAGACCGTACCCACCACTGCTCAGCAAGTTGTTCTGCCTGCTGCGGCTGTATGTTTACCAGATATTTCTGAAGTGTTTCATCAAACTGGCGCACCTCTATGCGTGCGTTGGTCAAATACTCGCGATACTCATTCCGATCAGTATCTACCGGTGATACCAATGCTGTCGGTATTCGTTCATATTCAATATTGATCTTTTCATCGGGCGAAAAATATCCCAGCCATCTTCGCTGCGGTATCGCGACTAATCGTTCAAAAATACCGGCCGGAAAAGCTATTATAAATGTAGAATGACCGATCAAGTGGTTCTTGAATAATCCCCGTACTCCCAACTGGGAAAGGAAGATGTAATCTCTGAGAGAAGCCATCTGTTCCAATTGCATATATGCAACGACATAATCATCAGGATTTTTCCTCCCGATAATTTCCCTGAGCTCCCGGTCAACCCCGGCATCAGGCACAAATCTGCGCTCACCTATTTTTACCTCGTAAATATC
>PWXV01000084.1 GCA_003568415.1 Ignavibacteriales bacterium | reverse complement strand
CGATTGGAATAAATTTGTAGTTACCCGGAAATTCCGTGGAGCAACCTACATAATAGAAATAGAAAACCCCTCAAACGTATCGAAGGGTGTAAAATGTATTACCCTTAACGGCGATGAACAACCTACCAGTTTGTTACCCGTTATGCCGGGAGGATCTGTAAATAAAGTGAAGGTACGGATGGGTTCATAAGTCTAATATCCTGTAGATTTTATTTACCAATAATTCTGAAACATAAGTATTTTACATTTTTACACCTACCGTAATAATTTTAACAAAAATTGACTTTTCGGGCTAATTTGCCTATTTTTAATTTTTTATATCAGTTCCCACTTCAGTAACCCAACGTGTTATATAGTTGAAAATACAGAGGATACAACATGGCGAAATTCCAGGGTGTAGATTATTTTGATTTAGATGATGTACTTGAAGACGATGAAATTCTTGTACGAAACACTGTACGTGAATTTGTGGAAGATAAAGTTATACCGATCATAGAGAAGCATAACAGGGAAAGTACGTTCCCGAAAGAATTGATACCAATAATTGGTGAACTTGGATTGATAGGTTCGACGTTGCCTGAAAAGTATGGATGTGCCGGTATGAACAACGTTGCATACGGTTTGGTAATGCAGGAGCTTGAACGGGGCGATAGCGGTATCCGGAGTTTTGCATCGGTACAGGGTGCCCTGGTCATGTATCCGATTTATACGTTTGGCACAGAGGAACAAAGGGAACACTGGCTGCCAAAACTTGCTTCGGGGGAAAAGATTGGTTGCTTCGGATTGACTGAACCGGATTATGGCAGCAATCCGTCAGGTATGAAAACACGTGCCGAAAAGAAAGGCGACCGTTATATATTAAATGGTGCCAAAATGTGGATCACAAACGGAACGATAGCCGATGTTGCGGTTGTCTGGGCAAAACTTGACGGCGAGATACGCGGATTTCTTGTTGAAAAAGGAACAAAGGGTTTCTCCGCACCTGAAATGAAAGGTAAACATTCCCTTCGCGCTTCGGTAACCTCTGAACTTGTCCTTGAAGATTGTGAAATTCCTGAGGAGAATCTACTTCCGGAATCCGGCGGCTTGAAGTCGCCGTTGATGTGTCTGAATCAGGCACGGTATGGTATTGCCTGGGGTGTGCTTGGTGCGGCGATGGCATGCTATCATACCGCTTTGGATTACTCGCAAACACGTATTCAGTTCGATAAACCGATCGGTTCGTTCCAGTTAATTCAGGAGAAGCTGACCCATATGGTCACCGAGATAACAAAAGGTCAGTTACTCTGCTGGAAGCTCGGTCGAATGAAAGATGCCGGTACACTGAAACATACACAGGTATCGATGGCAAAACGTAATAATTGCTATCATGCACTCGAGATCGCCCGTATGTCACGTGAGATACTGGGTGCGAATGGAATCCTCGATGAATATCCGGTTATGCGCCACGCAGCAAATCTTGAATCGGTAAAAACTTATGAAGGTACGCATGAAATTCACACGCTCATTATCGGTCAGGATGTTACCGGTATTGCGGCATTCACCTGAAAGGATGAAGCACACTTCATCCTTTTCTTGTTTTTAGACGAGGAGTGATTGTATGACAAAGAATAAATTTTTGGGTGATGCACTTACATTTGATGATGTATTGCTCGTACCAAATAAATCGGATGTATTGCCGCGCGAAGTAGATACATCAACACGATTTACACGGAGTATCAAGCTGAATATACCGATAGTGAGTGCAGCAATGGATACCGTTACCGAAGCCGAAATGGCTATCGGTCTTGCCCGTGAGGGCGGTATCGGTATCATCCATAAAAATATGACGATTGATGAACAGGCCGCGCAGGTTGATCGCGTGAAAAGATCCGAAAGCGGTATGATCCTCAATCCCATTACACTTACCCCTGATCGTAAAGTGCGCGATGCGCTCGAATTAATGCGAAAGTACAGTATTTCAGGTGTCCCAATTGTTGATAATGGTAAACTTGTTGGCATTTTAACAAATCGTGATCTGCGTTTCGAACCGAATCAGGACCTTGAAGTAAGCAAGGTGATGACGAGTAAAGATCTTGTAACAGCTTCACGCGGGACTACGCTTGAAGAAGCGGAAAAGATTTTGCAGAATCATAAAGTCGAAAAACTACCGGTGGTTGATAAAAAAGGGATACTCGTGGGCTTAATTACCTTCAAAGATATCCAGAAGAAAAAGAGTCATCCCAATGCAACGAAAGATAAACACGGCCGGCTGATCGTGGGTGTCGCAGTCGGTGTTACCGGTGATACTACTGAGCGTGTTACAGTGCTCGTTGAGCATGGGGCGGATGTGGTAGTGGTGGATACGGCACATGGGCATTCGATGGGTGTTCTCAATATGGTAAAGAAACTGCGGAAGGAATTTCCAGGCCTGCAACTCGTTGCCGGTAATGTTGTGACGGCGGATGCTACAACTGATTTAATCAAAGCGGGTGTCGATGCTGTCAAAGTCGGTGTTGGTCCCGGATCAATTTGTACTACGCGTGTGGTTGCCGGTGTTGGTGTCCCCCAGGTAACGGCAATATATGAATGTGCCCGGGCAGCCGCACGGCATAAGATTCCCATAATTGCAGATGGTGGGATCAAACAAACCGGAGATATCGCAAAAGCTATCGCATCCGGCGCTGATACGGTGATGATTGGCGGAATGTTTGCCGGAGTAGAAGAAAGTCCGGGCGAAAAAGTTCTTTATGAAGGACGAACATATAAAATTTACCGGGGAATGGGGTCACTTGCTGCAATGAAAAAAGGTAGCAAAGATCGTTATTTTCAGGATGTTGAGGATGAACTCCCGAAACTTGTCCCCGAAGGAATTGAGGGAAGGGTACCGTTCCGCGGGCCGCTTCATGAAACGGTGCATCAGATGGTCGGCGGGTTACGGTCCGCAATGGCATATTGCGGAGTAAAAACAATAACGAAGATGAAAAGTAATGCCCGGTTGGTTCGTATGACGGTTGCCGGTTTACGTGAAAGTCATCCGCACGATGTCCATATCACACAAGAAGCACCTAATTATCACCTGTAGACTTTAATGGAGAACAGTGTAATCACGGAACGCCGTTTTTTATATCTTGCTTATTTGTTTGATGAGCACAAACTCGATGCGTTGTTCATTTCACAACTGAATCATATCCGATATTTAACAGGGTTTACCGGATCCAATGCATTGTTGTTGATCACACCGCGAAAGATGTATTTTATCACCGATTCGCGTTACAAAGTTCAGGCAAACCAAGAGGTGCAGGACTGGCAAATCGTTATTGCACGGCGTGGCTTATTTGAAGAAGTCAAACGGAAAAACTATTTGCGTAATGCCGGACGTATTGGTTTTGAATCGAAGTATACAACGTATGAGCAATATCAAAAACTAAAAAAATTATTTCCGGGGAAACGATGGTCGGGGCTCGAGGTAACAATTGAACCGATCATGCTGCAAAAGGATCAATACGAAATAAATAACATCAGAAAAGCGATCACTATCTCCGAACAGGTTTTAGAATCGCTCCTCGAAATAGTAAAACCGGGTATAGCCGAGCGGGAAGTAGCCGCTGAAATAACTTATTTACACCGGAAATACGGATCGGAAGGTGATGCGTTTGAGCCAATTGTCGCGAGCGGCCCTCGTGCGGCGTTACCCCATGGCAGAGCATCTGATAAAACCATCAAAAATAACGAGATGGTTATTATAGATCTGGGTTGCAGGGTGCATGGCTATCATTCCGATATTACCCGTACAGTTGCAGTGGGTGAACCCGATACCGAGGCGAGACGATGTTATACAATTGTGCGCGAAGCGCTTGTTCGGGCAACCGATGCAATAGCTGAAGGAATTCGGTGCAAAAAACTCGACAAAATTGGCAGAGGGTATATTAAACAAAAAGGTTTCGGCGAGTATTTCGGTCACTCGCTCGGTCACGGAATCGGACTTGATGTACATGAACTCCCCAGAATTTCTCCGTACAGTAATGAAAAACTTGTATCGGGATCGACAATCACAATTGAACCCGGAATATACGTACCGGACCGGTTTGGTATACGAATAGAAGACGATATACTGGTCACGGAAGACGGCCATGAGCGTATGACATCATTGCCGCATGATCTGATAAAGGTTTGAAAGAGATGAATCGGAATGTTTTGGTTATAGCATATTATTTTCCGCCTATGGGATTGAGCGGAGTGCAGCGTACCGTAAAATTTGTAAAATATTTATCGAACCATGGTTGGGATCCTGTTGTATTAACCGTAGCTCCCGGCGGCTATTATGCGTATGATGAATCACTTTTACGGGAAGTTGAGGATGCCGGAGTTGAAATCGTTCGCACTGAATCGCTCGATCCGACACGTCTCTATAAACAGGGTGAAGCTGTAAAATTACCCCGTGAATCGGTACGAAAACTAATGAACCGTGTCAGTCAGACGGTATTTTTTCCGGATAATAAAATAGGATGGAAGAAGAAAGCAGTTCAGAAGGCGAAAGCTATTCGGGAGAACTACAATTTTGAGCTGGTATTCAGCACTGCTCCGCCGTTTACCGATCATATTATCGGGCGTGATGTCTCACGGGAATTACAGATACCGTTGGTACTCGATTACCGCGATGCCTGGCTTGATTATCAGTTTGCATTTTATCCGACACCGCTGCACCGGTATATACATTTCCGGCTTGAAAACTCGTGTGTACGATCGGCAAGCAGGATCGTTGTCGTAAACCGGAGAATAAAAATTAAATTGCTTGAGCGTTATAAATACCTGCATTATAATGATGTGAATATTATCCCGCAAGGATTTGATCCGGCTGACTTTCAGGTGAATGAAATACCGCCTCTTCCGGATTCACATACAATGCGTGTAACTCATACGGGTACTTTCATTGAAGATATTACACCGGTACCACTATTAAAAGCGCTTGCCAAAATTTATAACGGGAATCCGAAACTGAAAGGTCGTATTAAGCTTACATTTGCCGGACTTTTCAGAAAAGAAGACGAAAAGGTGATTCGTAAACTCGGCTTACAGAACGATGTAGAGCTGCTCGGGTATATCGAACATCGTAAATGTACTAATCTCATGATGAGCTCCGATGTCCTCTACATTACACTCGGTAAAAAGAAAAACCACGATCACCATACCACAGGAAAATTGTATGATTATTTCGGTGCACGGAAACCGATACTGGCGGCGGTACCCGATGGTGTTGTTTCACAAATTGTAAACGAAACACAATCCGGAATTGTAACCGATCCGGAAAATGTAGATGAGATTGCAAACGGATTGCTGCATTACTTTGAAAAGTTTCGACGCCGTGAGTTGCAACCGGTACCTGAATCGGCAGTTGAAAAATATGATCGCACAAAATTAACCGAAGAATTAGCACGCATATTTAATAAAGTAACCGAATACGCATACACATGAATATAGCAATTATTGGATCGGGTGGACGTGAACACGCCCTTGCATGGAAATTACAACAGAGTCCTTCGGTCAAAAAAATACTCTGTTTGCCCGGTAACCCTGGAACCGAAAAATTAGCCGAAAACATTGCAGTTACAATCGACAATCACGAAGCAATTATTGATATTTTCAAACAGTATGCAATCGATCTGGCTGTGATAGGACCGGAGATGCCGCTGGTTGACGGACTGGCCGGTCGTATCCGTGATGCGGGTATTCGCTGTTTCGGACCGGGAAAGGATGCAGCACGTATTGAAGGAAGTAAAGCGTTCTCAAAAGATTTTATGAAACGCCATAACATTCCCACAGCGGAATTTCGCACCTTTACAAAGCAGGAAGAATACGATGCGATCAGATATCTTGATGAACTTGTGATGCCCGTCGTTATTAAAGCAAGCGGATTAGCTGCGGGAAAGGGAGTGTTAATTACTGAAGATAGGGAAGAAGCACGTGATATTGTGCGTGCTATGCTGCGCGGCGAAGCCTTTCAGGAAGCTGGATCAACAATCGTTATTGAAGAATTTCTTGTAGGCGAGGAGGTGAGTGTGTTTGCTTTGTGCGATGGTGAACGCTTTGTGATCTTATCGCCTGCACAGGATCACAAAAAAATTCTCGATGGTGATAAGGGGAAAAATACCGGCGGTATGGGCGCATATGCACCGGCACCGATAGCAACGGATGAAATGCTGGAACACGTGAAAGAAAAAATAATTACTCCAACTGTCAATGGCATGAGAGAGGAAGGGTATCCGTTTATTGGTTGCCTGTATGCGGGTTTGATTATAGCCGAGTCAGGTGTGAAAGTGCTTGAATATAACTGTCGCCTCGGTGATCCCGAAACACAGGTCGTGCTGCCATTAATTAATGACGACCTGGCTGAAATATTATATGAATGTGCGGGGGGAGAATTATCCCGAAGCAAAATAGTAATGCATGATGCATCCGCTGTCTGTGTCGTGATGGCTTCGGGGGGATATCCCGATAAATATAAAACCGGTATGAAAATCAGTGGATTACAAAATATAAAAGAAAAAGATGGTGTATTAGTTTTTCATGCAGGTACAAAACGCGACGGCGAGTCTATTGTAACTGCCGGAGGTCGTGTGCTCGGCATTACGGCAATCGGTTACAAAGCCGATCTTGCAGGAACAATTCAAGCTGCGTACCGGGCTATTGAAAAAATAACCTTCGATGGTGCATATTATCGGAGTGATATCGGCTATCGTGCTGTTGGTGATAAATAGTATTGAATTTCCGGATTTACGTTTCACGGTATCAAGTAAATATTTATTGTAGTATAGTAATCCCTTTTAAAGTAGTTTTGTACTGTAAACAGGTTTTTTTATAAGGAGAATTTAATTTGAGAATTTTAGTAACCGGCGGTGCCGGTTTTATCGGTTCACATATCGTTGATGCTTTATTGGAAGCCGGACACGATGTGGTTGTGATTGATGATCTTTCATCCGGATCGTTAAAAAATCTGCCGCGGAAAATCCGTTTCATCAAGCTTGATATACGGAGTAATAACGTCGCAACGATATTCGCAAAAGAACACTTTGATGTTGTCTATCATCTCGCGGCGCAAATGGATGTCCGGAAATCCGTTGCCGATCCCAGGTTTGATGCCTCGGTAAATATCATCGGTGGATTGAACATACTTGAGTGTTGTGCAAAATATAATGTGAAAAAGGTTATCTTTGCCTCAACCGGCGGTGCAATTTACGGTGAACAGGATTACTTTCCGGCAGACGAAAAGCATCCGCTTCGCCCGCTCTCGCCGTACGGCGTTGCAAAACTTTCTTTCGAACATTATTTATTTTATTATAAAGAAATATATGGTATAGATTACGTATCACTTCGGTTTGCGAATATTTATGGACCCCGCCAGAATCCGCACGGTGAGGCAGGCGTTGTGGCTATCTTTACCACAAAGTTTTTGAACGGTGAGCAGCCGGTCATCAACGGTGACGGAAAACAGACAAGGGATTATGTATATGTTGGCGATATCGTTGATGCCAACTTAAAAGCGCTCGATTACTCTGAGACGGGGGTATTCAACCTCGGGACCGGTATCGAGACGGATGTAAATATGCTGTTCAGAACGTTGCGCGAATTAACCGGCTCGAAGTGTGAAGAAAACCATGGTCCGGCAAAAAAGGGCGAACAGTTGAGAAGTGTTCTTGACTATTCTCTTGCAAAAGCAAAACTCGAATGGGAACCAAAAGTATCGATCAATGAAGGACTACAAAAAACAGTGGAGTATTTCACAAGTCAGCAATGAAGAAAGTAACACAAGCTACGCTCGATGATTTAATTGCAGGGTTAACCGGCGGCAATCGTCGTTCAATAGCACGGGGCATCTCGATGGTAGAAAACGATACTGTCGATTCGGATCCATTGCTCCGGCGAATATTTCCAAACACCGGTAATGCATATCGTATCGGTATCACCGGACCGCTTGGTTCCGGTAAGAGTACCCTTACCAACAAATTAACATCGTATTATCTCAAACGGGGCTTAAAAGTTGGTATCATTGCCGTCGATCCGACAAGTCCGTTTACCGGCGGTGCCGTCCTGGGGGATCGCATACGTATGTCGGATGTTGAGATGGACGAGAATGTGTTTATCCGGAGCATGGCGTCACGGGGAAGTCTTGGTGGGTTGAGCAAAAAAGCACGTGAAGCAGCAGACGTTCTCGATGCTGCGGGAAAGGATATTGTATTTCTCGAGACGGTGGGAGTTGGTCAATCGGAGATTGATATTGTCCGTGCATCGGATGCTACAATTGTGGTGCTGGTCCCTGAATCCGGTGATTCTATTCAGGCGATGAAAGCCGGATTGATGGAGATAGCGGATGTGTTCGTTTTGAATAAATCCGACCGCAGCGGTGCAGATCAAGCGGCTGCTGCTATTGATTCAATATTGAATTTACGGTCCAACAAGCCGCCGGCAGAAAATATTCGGAGACCTCCTGTTGTTAAAACTATTGCAAGTCAAAACAAAGGTATCGATGAGGTAGATACGAAACTTGCCGACTTTAAGAAATATATGACCGAAACAGATAAATTCCAGAAGCGCCGGATAGAATCGCTCGCAGAACGGGTTGACCAACTTGTAACTAAAAAACTCTATCACGAATTCTGGACAAAAGAACGCCGATCGTATTTCAATGAGCAATTAAGTGCCGTGACCGATTTTAAATCTTCACCGTATGATCTTGCAGATCGTTTGAT
>PWXV01000076.1 GCA_003568415.1 Ignavibacteriales bacterium | reverse complement strand
TTGTGGCGCGTGTATTCAAGCTGTTGATACACAATGACAGCACCAATAATCAGAGCAATCGAGATGCCGAATTGTGTAACTACGAGCCCTTTTCTGAACAACCCGCTTTTCCAGCCGCCGGCGTGACTTCCTTTCATGATGGCAACCGGTTGAAACGACGAAAGAAATAGCGCCGGATAGCTCCCGGCTATCAACCCCGATAGTATCGTGATGGCAAGCGCTCCACCCAGAAATTGCAGGTTTGATAAATATTGAATGTGAATGTTCTTGCCGGCTATCTCATTGAATGTCGGGAGCAGAAGCTCTACCAACACAACTGAAATCATAAGCGCTATGATCGAGAGTAAGATCGTTTCTCCGATAAACTGTTTCACCAGGTGAAGTCGATTTGCTCCTATTACTTTTCGCAGACCTATCTCTTTTGCCCTGATAGACGATCGGGCTGTGGAGAGATTCATAAAGTTGATGCATGCAATGAGAATAATGAAGAGTGCAATTGCCGAGAAACTATACACATACGATATATCACTGTGCGAGGCAATATCCCAGCCGATATGCGAGGATCTGAGGTGTATATCGGTAATCGGTTGCAGGGTGAATTGGCTTCTCGTAATGTCCATCCCCGGAACATGGCTCTCGACAAATGCTGGAAGTTTTTCTTCTAACGCAGCCGGTGAAACTTCCTCACGAAGCAAGAGATATGTATAATAGTTTCTATACGCCCACATCTCTAACCCCGGTGCCTGTCCATCACTTCTGAGACTTTCAAACGAGGCAAGAAAATCGATTTTCAAATGCGAATTCTGCGGGGTGTCTTTCATCACTCCCGTGATAACGAAATCGTGAACGTTGTTAAATGTCAGGATCTTTCCGACGGGATCCTCGCTGCCGAAATACTTCCGCGCCTTCGATTCGGTTATGACGACAGAGAACGGATCGCAAAGTACCATTTCGGGATTACCTTTAGTCAGAGGAAACGAGAACATCAGAAAGAAATCCGGATCGGCAAAAATGAAGTGACTTTCATCGTACCGTGCATCATCGACCGAAAGGATGGTATTATAGTAACGGTGAATACGAACCCCCGTTTCGATTTCGGGGAATTCCTGTTCCAGAGCCGGGGCGAGCAGCGCCGATGTTACCGCCCCTCCCGATTTGGTTGCTTTTACCTCGTGAATAACACGGACAATACGATCTTCGTTGACGTGAAATCTATCATAACTCAGCTCGTCCTGAACGTAGAGTAAAATCAGGAAACTTGCAGTTAAACCGATGGTTAAACCGGCAATGTTCACGAGCGAGTAGCTTTTATGACGTGTGATGTTTCGTAATGCGATTGTAATGTAGTTTTTGATCATTGCTTTCTCATTATTTTAGTACATTAATAGCATAGCGCATAGCGTATGTAATCGACTTGATAGCAGCTTATAGCACCAAGCGCTTTGCGCTATGCCTACTCATATCTAAGTGACTCCACGGGGTTTGCCATTGCCGCTTTCACTGTTTGATATCCTACGGTTGTGATGGCAATGAGTAGTGCAAATAGTGCTGAAACTATAAAAATTGAAAATTGTACATCGACCCGGTATGCGAAGTTTTCAAGCCATCGGTTCATTCCATAATATGCAACCGGCCAGGCGATGATGTTGGCTATGAGAACCCAGCGGGTGAACTCTCTGGTCAGCAATAGAACAATCTGCGATACAGAGGATCCGAGTATTTTACGAACGCCAATTTCTTTCGTCTTTTGTTGTGTCGTAAACGAAGCGAGTCCGAACAGACCGAGGCACGCGATGAACAGCGCCAGTATCGCAAATGATAAAAACAAATTCCCGAACCGCTCTTCCGATTGATAAAGCCGCTTGATGGAATCGTCGAGAAAATGATATTCAAACGGATATTCGGGTGAGAATGTGTGCCAGGTATCCCGTAAAAAAGCAAGCGTGCTGCCGATCCCCCTGTCCGATATACGGATCATCGCCTGCGAAAGAACGTTCTCTCTCCAGGTGAGAACGAGCGGACCTATCGGTGAATGAAGCGATTGGAAATGGAAATCCTTCACGATTCCGATTATCCGTGTGGTACCGTACGGCTCCAGGTGAAATTCCTTGCCGACGGGATCGTCAAAACCAAAATATGAAACCGCCGATTCGTTAAGTATATATGTATCCTGTTTATCCGATTCCCGTTCCCACGAGAAGTTTCTTCCCTGAATAATTTCCAGCCCGAGCAATTCGATATAGTCGGGGTCGAGCGGCAGGAAAGTAAATTGTTTAAATTCATCGTTTACTCTCCACGATTCCTGCCAGCCGATGTATCCGGGTAAAGCATTGCCGCGCGATACACCGAGAATATCCGGATGAGAAGAGAGTTCATATTCAAATGCATCCCACTGAGACCGGATATCGCGGTTAAGACGCAGGTGTACGATGCGTTCCTGCTCGAATCCCATATCTTTACTTTTCATGTATTCAAGCTGGTTATAGATAACCAGTGTGCTTACGATCAGGATTATTGAAATCGAAAACTGGAATACAATAAGTGCTTTACGGAAACGAATTGCACTTTTCCCCTTTGTGATTTCGCCTTTGATCACCGAAGCGGGATCATAGGATGTGAGATAAAAAGCCGGATAGAGACCGGCAAGTAAACCGACTATAAGCACTCCGGCTATGAGTCCGGGCAATAAGAACGGATCGTTGAAATAATGTATCTCTACGTTGGTCGCGAGCAGGTAATTAAACTGCGGAAGCATTAATTCTATAATCGTGACGGCAACCACGAACGCTAAGAAACTGATAACAACCGATTCGCTGAGAAATTGAGTGACCAATTGTCTTCGATGACCGCCGATAGTTTTCCGGATTCCGATCTCTTTTGCGCGTACCGCTCCTTTTGCCGTCGTGAGATTGATAAAATTGATACCGGCGATGATAAGAATAAATACTGCAATCACGATAAATAGATGAACAAAGTTTTTGTTTCCGTGCAAACTGCCGATCTCGTGTACGACATCGTTTGCAAAATAAATATCGGTCAGCGGACGCAGATGAAATTCCCGGCGGATGTTATAGCGTGCAAAAATTTCCGCATAATAATCGGTTATCTTTTCCTCAAGTGCAGGTACATCCTGGTCGCCTTTTGCCAGGGCGAATGTTTGAAAATTCCAATCGCCGTGACTTTCAAGGATACCCGGCATACCCGTTAGTCGTATTAAAAATTCAAACGGTATGACGGCATTGATGCGAATATGCGACCGCTCGACATCTTTCATTATGCCCGTAACGGTCATATCCCACCGGTTAAACAGCTGCAGTGTCTCACCAACCGGATTCGAGCTTCCGAATAGTCTTTGTGCAGTCGATTCGGTAAGCACAATGGAGAAAGGATCACTTAATACTGTTTGAGTATCGCCGTGAAGCAATGGAAAAGTAAATACTTCAAACAGCGAGGGATCAGCAAGGATCATATGTTCAAGCCGAAACCGGTTTTCCCCGATCGCAACGACCGGATTATGCTCGCGTGCATCGATGCGGACACTATTTTCGATTTCCGGGAAATGTGTTTTAAGGTCGGTACCGAATGCAGGACCGACTATCCCCCACTCACTTGTTTCAAGCCGGTAAATCCGGTCTTTGTTTTCATGAAATTGATCGAAACTGTATTCGTGCCGTACATACAACATAATCAATGTGAACAACGCCACACCGATTGCCAGGCCGAATATATTAATGAACGAAAATCCTTTGTTTCGAAGGATATTTCTGAGTGCGATTTTTATGTAATTGGTTAACATCGTTTTGTCCTTTTAAAAGCATAGCGCAGAGCGCAAGGCGCATAGCGTATGTAATCGACTTAATGCTGGCTTATAGCGCCAGGCGCTCTGCTCTATGCTCCATACTCTTTGCTACTCATATCTCAACGACTCGACAGGATTTGCCAGAGCCGCCTTTATCGACTGATAACTCACAGTTACCAATGCAATTATAAATGCAACTGCTGCCGTCAACAGTAATACGTCAAATCCTATCTCGATCCGGTATGCATAATTTTGTAACCAGCGGTTCATTATATAGTATGCAACCGGTAATGCAATGAGGTTCGCAACCAATACCCATTTCGTGAACTCTTTTGAAAGCAGCATTACTATAGTGGACACACTTGCACCGAGTACTTTGCGTACCCCGATTTCTTTTGTGCGTTGTTGCGTTGAGTATGAAGTAAGACCGAATAAACCGAGACAGGCGATAAAGATTGCAAGTATCGAGAAATACAGGACAAGCTGCCCGAACCGTTCTTCCGAACGATAAACATGGTCGAAGTCTTCATCTAAGAACCGGTATTCGAACGGCCAATCGGTGATGTGTGTGTGCCAAATTTCCTGTACATCCTGCACAGTTTGTTGTATATTCTCGGGGCTGATTTTTAATAAAATTTTTGAATACCATTGCGGCCAGATATGCAGAAAGACCGGCATAATTTGCGAATGAAGCGATTCATAATTGAAATCCTGAACAACACCGACAACGGTTCCGTCTTTCATACCCTGGAAAAGATCGAACCGAGCTCCGATCGGTTCGTCAAGACTGAAATGCCTCACGGCTGCTTCATTAAAGAGAATAGCTTCGTGTTTATCACGCGCGTACTCACGGGAAAGATTTCGTCCTTCAATGACTTCAATATCCATCAATTCTATGAAATCGTAATCGACAGCCATCACATTGATTAGTTCGTATTCATCCGAGGGGTGGTTTATCGGACTGATACGCCATGAGTTCAGTTGTTCAGGAGGAACGTGTGAAGCCGCCGCAGTATGAAGTACCGATGTGTGGGTTACAAACGCGTCCCTTAAGACATCAACCTGATTGCGTACGTTTGAATTATTCAGTTCAACAATCAGGATCTGTTCTTTATCGAAACCGAGATCTTTAGTGCGCATATACGTCAATTGATTATAGATAATAACCGTGCTTGCGATAAGCGCAATGGAAATCGCAAACTGAAAGGTGACTATAGCTTTTCGTAAGAGCGCGTGATTATGCGTGTTGCCGGACGATGATTTACCCGAAAGAACTTCCACCGGCCGGTAAGACGATAAGAACAACGCCGGATAAATTCCAGCGCCGAAACCAACAACCAATATTATCCCGAGCAAACCCGCCGCAGCGATTCCGTTTGTAAATGATGTTAATGATAATGCCTTTCCGGTAAAATCGTTAAACCACGGGAGTGTGAGTTCGATAAGCAATAAGCCGAGCAGTACAGCAATGACCGTAATGACGATCGCTTCGCCGATGAATTGCCGGATTAGTTGGGGACGTTGAGCACCGATGGTCTTGCGTATGCCGACCTCTTTACTTCTGCTTGCCGATCGCGCGGTGGTAAGATTTATAAAATTAAAGCATGCGATCGCGAGAATAAACAATGCGATTATTATAAAGATGTATATGTATGTGATATTGCTGTTCGCCTCTAATTCAAGATCGAGGTGCGAGCGGAGATGAATATCGGTCAAAGGTTGCAGAAGAAACTGAAGATTTATCCTGCGTGCTTCACCGGGCGCGTGTTGTTCCATGAAGCCTGGTATTTGTTGCTCAAGTGAGGAAGCATCGGTGCCCGGAGAAAGCAATAAATACGTGTACAACCAGATATTTCCCCAATGCTCGAACATAACCGGAGGGAAAAGCGATTTCGTGCTTTCCATCGAGGCAATGAAATCGAAATGAAAATGCGATTGCGGTGGAAAGCTTTTCACGACACCCGTAACCGTGAACGGATGTTCAAAATCGTATAAAAGTGTCTTGCCAATCGGATTCTCATCGCCGAAGTATCTCTGTGCCGTTTCCTCAGTGATAACAACGGAAAATGGTTCGATCAATGCAGTCGCAGGATCACCCTGAATAAACGGGATCGAAAACACATCGAAGATTTCCGGATCTGCGACGAAAAAGTTTGGTTCGACAAAATCTTTTTCATGATATTTGATCCGTGAGTTAAATCGACCAATACGTACGGCACGTTCGATATCCGGAAAGTTTGCAGTCAGAATTTCGGACAACAGATAATTCGTTCGCGCGACTTCCCTCAGATCGCCGCCTGATGCTTCGTGTGTACGGTACACCCGGTAGATGCTATCCGAATGTTCGTGGAAGCGGTCATATGCGAGTTCATCCTTAACGTACATAAAAATAAGCAAGCAGCACGCGATACCGACCGCCAGACCTGCAATGTTTATAGCCGAGTACCCTTTCTGTCGGAGCAGCGTACGAATTGCGATTTTGATGTAGTTTGTTAGCATTGATAGAAACCGGTTTGCATTTTATGTTGTTTATTTTTAAACTTAATTATGAATACACAAAATATTAAATCAAAAATTATTAGTATCGAGACTCAACTTAAGGTTCTGAGCTCTAAAAAAACATATCAAAAGAGCGATTCAAAATCCGGCACTTTAGTTGATTTAAAAGGTTGTCTCAAAGGCAAAGGTAATTTCTCCGAGAAAGAAATTGAATCATCCGAAATAACTTTCTCGGATGAATTATGAGCACTTATGTATTGGATACCCATGCCCTTGCCTGGTATCTTGATGGCGATCCGAAACTATCAAAAGCAGCCGAGAGTGTCATTGATTCACCGGATTCTCGCTTAATCATTCCTACAATTATACTCGCTGAATTGAAGTATTTATTTTCCCGTAAACGCATTGCCTTTCCGATTGATGACGTATTTTCTTTTATCGGCAACGATAATCGATGTCTCGTATATCCCTTCGATCTAAACTGCGTCGAATTTCTTGACGAAAGACTCAATCTGCACGATGCCATCATAGTAAGTACCGCTCTCGTGTTTCGTTCTTCGTTTGATGAGGAAACATTTCTTGTTACGAAGGATTCCGAAATTCATAAATTAAATATCATAAAAGTTATCTGGTAATTTTTAGACTTACTCCCGCATCGCGTTCTGCGCCATGCGTTATGTTCTTTGCTCTCTGTGCCACATACTACGACGCTGCCACAGCGGCTGCCGACTTAAGAATATTCTCCGATACAATATGCCCGTCGAACAAATGCACGATGCGATGCGCATACTCGGCATACATCTGTGCGTGGGTTACCATGATTATGGTTGTGCCGTTTTCATTTAACTCCGTCAATAATCTCATCACTTCCTCGCCGTGGGCGGAGTCGAGGTTACCGGTCGGCTCGTCGGCGAGGATGAGTTTCGGTTTTGCGATGATTGCCCGGGCTACCGCGACACGCTGTTGCTGACCGCCGGAGAGCTGTTGCGGGAAGTGGTTTCGTCGATGGGCAATCTCCATTTGTTCGAGTACTTCTTCTACACGCTGTTTCCGTTCTGATCCGGAATACCCGAGATACAAGAGGGGAAGTTCGACATTCTCAAAAACGGTGAGTTCATCGATTAAATTGAAGCTCTGGAAAACAAAGCCGATGTTCGATTTTCGTAAATTTGCCCGCTGGCGTTCGGTGTGCTTTGAAACTTCACGGTCGAGAAAATGATATTCACCTCCCGACGGGTTATCGAGTAATCCGAGGATATTGAGCAACGTGGACTTCCCGCACCCGGATGGTCCCATAATGGCAACGAATTCGCCTTCGTGTACATCAAGATTAACATTATTTAATGCCGTTGTTTCCACTTCTTCGGTGGTATAGAGCTTTTTGAGGTTGACTGTTTTGAGCATGGTTGTTTATCCTTTTTTTAGTGTTATACGAATCTTTAACTATTACGTTGCATTTAAAATTTAGTGAAACGGCAAAAGGCAAAAGGCAAACGGCAAATGTGAAACGTGAAACGGTGTGCGTTGTCGGTTTCACTACTTTGAGATCATCTTTGATAACATTGCGAATATGTGGTTCATGCGGTTTTTTAAACTTTCCAAATTTTTCTCGTCACAATATTTTAGTCTATATGCAATTTCAAGTTGTGTGTCAATTTCAACTAATGAGGAACGAGCTATTTCATAGAATCTTTTTCTTTCTTTTAAGGTGGATCTCGCTGCACCCTCTGCTATATTGGACACAATCGAAACGGCAGCTCTTCGTAACTGAGAAACTAAACCGTATAGTTCCTCCTTTGGAAATGATAGAGTAAGCTGATAGATATCCGTTATTAACTCGATGCTTTCTTTCCAGACTGTGAGATTTTTATGATTAAGATTTAGCATTGCATCCTCCACATTTATGTTATTTAATTATCGGATGTTAAAATTTACGTTATATCTCCATCACCGTTTCACATCTCACGTCTCACGTCTCACGTTTGCCGTTTCACGTTTCCCGTTTCACATTTCACTTCTCCCGTTTCACCTTTCACCTTAACATCAACCGATCAATATCCCCGAACCCGTCATACGAAGATGTAATCACCCGCTCACCCGGTTCGAGTCCTTCGATCACTTCAAAATATTGCGGATTTTGCCTTCCCAACCGGATATCTCTTTTAATTGCCTGATCGCCGGAAGAACTAACGACATATACCCACTGTCCGCCTGTTCGTTGAAAGAAACCGCCCCGTGCCAGTAAAAGGGCTTCTTCGAGTGCGCCAAGTGCAAGTCGTATGCGAAGTGTCTGCCCGCGCCGGATGTTTGCAGGTTCATCGTCCACAAATTCCATATCGACCTCGAACCTGCCTTCGCGCACTTGCGGATAGACCCGTGTGATCTCGAGCGTGTATGTCTGTCCCGCAAAATCAAACTCGCCCCGCTGCCCGATGTTAATTCGGGCTATGTAATGTTCATCGATTGAAGCACGGACTCTGAATCCTTC
>PWXV01000205.1 GCA_003568415.1 Ignavibacteriales bacterium | reverse complement strand
GATTTCTCATTACAACCGGATGGCCGCGATCAGTTTGGTTTACGTGCATCTGAAGCAAATATGATCGAACCCGGGAAACGAATGGTCAGTTCAATGACTCCTACGATAGTTGTTCAAAATGATCAGCCGGTTCTGATACTTGGTGCCCGTGGCGGACCAAGAATTATTAGTGCTGTATTTCAGGTGATTATAAACACAATCGATTACGATATGCCGCTTGATGATGCGGTTGCTGCCCGCTTCTTTCATCACCAGTGGCAACCCGATCGGCTTGAATACTTGCCGCGCGCACTTTCATTCAGGCAGCTACGGCATTTACGGCGTATGGGACATAATCCGGTTATTCGCCGGAATTCAGGCAGAGTAGTTGCAATCTCCCGCATAAACGAAGAACTTGTTGGAGCAACCACCCTGTATAGCGGCGGTGGTATACGGGGATATTAAACTATGGGTGGAGTCGAATATGCCGTCCCTATAGGGATAGTAATCTTGTTATACCTGCTTTTTCCCGCATATTTGAAGAACCGGCAACAGCGGCTGGTAGAACACTTTCGCGATGAATTTCGGGGGACTTTAATTCGTGCGGGTGAAGTCCGGCTCGTCGGAAAGTATTTTACATTTCCGGCAGCGATAGCACTTACCTCGGATTATATTATTGTTCACAATGCGTGGTCGTTATACCGTGATGAGGTTCCGCTTGAACGCCTCCGTAATCTTGCGTTACAATATAAATTTACCAGAACTACCCCGCATCCTGAAGACGATGTAGCCGGTGAACCGGGAAATTTACTGATCATTACAACATCTGAACAAACCTATCGCCTCATTTTCGAAGATCCCGGGGAGGCACCCGAGTGGAAAGAATCTATTGAGCGGGCAGTTTGAGTGATTTGACTTCTTGGTTATTATTGGCCAGTTCAAACAGTCTAATACGACAACGCACTCTTTTTTGGCCGGATGTTATGTGTATCACAGCGGATGAATTATGCATATTTTATATTAGAGCAGAGATAGAGATAGTCAAGTTTAGTATGGAATGACGACCCCCGGAAAACGATAGATACTGATATTTTTTGAAGAATAAAGGACATTTGAATTGCCATGACCTCTCAATCAACATTATTGTTCCTCAAAGGATTGCACCTGAATAACCGCATACTGGAGCTTACAAAAAATGTACATACTAAAAGCCCGGGTAAACAGAAAATCAAACTATCGTTTGATTTGTTCTGTGTTTTGATTGAATATTTTGTCATTATTAATAATGATGAAGAAAATATTGATCTAACCATCGAGGAACTCTTGTCTCAAGATAGTCTCCAGGTGGAAGTCGGTGCTGTTACGTATACACTCGAGGTGAACTTCTTCTCACCATCCAATACGCTCATTGTTGGCTGACATTGAGTGAAAACCCCGTTTTCATTTCTTGGTAAAAATAAGTAATTTAGCTACCTTCTTAGTATTGCTGTAAAATATCATTTTAGGAATGACCTTGGCTGGCAAAGAAGATAAAATCAAGTTGTTTTTAGCTGACGATCACACTATCGTGCGGGAAGGTTTTAAACGATTACTTTCACTTGAGGATTCTTTCGATGTAATTGGAGAAGCTGAAGATGGAAAAGATGCAGTCGGGCAGGTTTTAGAAATTCAACCTGATATTGTTCTCATGGATATCGGAATGCCTGTTCTGAACGGGTTGGAAGCAACGAGACGTATTAAAGAAAATAGCTCCGATATCAAGATCCTCATACTTACAGCGTATGATAATGAACAATATATTTACCGGGTTGTGCAGGCCGGTGCCCACGGCTATCTTATGAAAAATATCGATTCTTCCGACTTGTTCCGTGCAATCCATTCTGTATATCGGGATGAATATGTCTTTCCGGAATCAGTCAGATCTATTTTAGAAGACGAGATTGACAGCTTACCCGGGAATTTTCATTCGTTAACCGACCGCGAGCGCGAGATACTCCAGCTCATAGCGGAAGGGAATAATCACCAGAAAATTGCAGAAAAACTCAATATCAGCGTCAGAACCGTCGATACCCACCGAAATAATATCATCAAAAAGCTTGATGTGCACGATACTGCAAATCTTGTTCTGTATGCCATTAAAAACGGTATTACAATCCTCCCCCGGTAATGTCCTCTTAGTGTTGGCTGGATCACAAAATTGCGAAATACACGTTATAACGTATTGCCAGCAGTGGTTAATATTAGTACATTGGCTAATACAGCAACGAATCATCCATTGAATGAAAATGTACTATGACTGCATCCGATAAAGGTTCTTCTACGAAAATTTTTAAAATACTTCACGTAGATGATGCTCAGGAAAATATTGACCTGGTGAAGGAATATTTCACAGATTACGGATATACTGTAATCTCGGCAGGGAATGGTGTTGAGGCATTAGATCTGTTAGAACAGGAAGATGTCCATCTTATAATCTCGGATGCTATGATGCCCAAAATGGATGGATTTCAATTCTGCCGAAAAGTAAAGGGTTTGTCGGAATATGCACATATCCCATTTTTTATTTATACCGGTGATTATCTTGATCAGGAAGACAGAGAATTAGCAAAAAGTATCGGTGTTGAAAGATATATTCTTAAAAGTGACGGACTTAATGAGCTGTCAGAGGCAGTTAACGAAATCGCGAATCAGTGGTATGGATACAGGCCCGAAGATCTTGCCGGTGAAAATGATACAATAGATGATAGTGCATTTCTTGAAAAACACCATCAGGTGATAATTAAAAAACTCGAGGAAAAGATGCATGACCTCGAGCAATATGCTGAAACATTGAATAAAAAGAATCTTGAATTACAGGAATCCGAAGCACGCTATCGCAGCTTATTTGAAAATGCAAATATCGGCATTGTCATTCTCGACCGCGAGACGAGACGCATTCTCGATGTTAATAAACAAGCTGTTAATCTATTTAAATATGATAAAGATGAATTGCTTGCGCTGGGAAGTTTACCGATTGAAGACGACCAACAAATGACCCCGCAATTACTCTATACAGAGCAATTCTTCAGCGGAGATGCCTCGATTAAAAATAAGGATGGAAAAAGCATTGAAGTAAAGATTAATTCAGTTCCGATAGCACGTGCACATGATCCTCGTATTATTGTTTACATACGTGATGTATCCGAACAGGCAAAGATACAGCAGAAATTATTACAGATTGAGAATATGACCCTGATGGGAAGGCTTGCTGCCGGGATTGCGCATGAAATCCGTAATCCGCTTGCGGCCGTGACGGTAAATCTGCAGTATTTACTCAAGCGATTTACCGGCAATGATGAGATACGCAGCACCGTTGAAATGGCAATGGAGGGTTCGAAACGTGCAGAACAGGTCATTGAGAAAACGCTTAATCTTGCGCGGGCAAAACCGCCCCAGGCAAAATTAGAAGATGTACACGATATTATTGATCAGGTATTGTGGTTTATGAGAATTCCCATGAAACAAAAAAATATTTCTGTTGAAAAAACATTCTCATCGGACTTGCCAAAGATATCGGTCGACGGTAAACAGATCCAGCAGGTGTTACTGAATGTTTTACAAAACGCTGTCGATGTCACCCATACCAATGGCTCGGTTGGAATACATACATTTCAATTTGATGATGGCGATATCAAAAAAGTATGTATCGAAATCGTTGATAATGGACCCGGTATTCCCGAAGAATTGCAGAAACACCTGTTCGAACCCTTTAATACGACAAAGAGGGGAGGAACAGGACTCGGCCTTGCAATATCAAAATATATAATGGACAGGCATAATGCCGATATTCAGGTTTCATCGCGTCCCGGACGGGGAAGCACTATTCGATTACAGTTTCCGGTTTACCAACCAATTTCTGGAGAAAAAAATGATACGCGGTAAAATAGTACTCGCCGATGACGATCTCAATCTTACAAATTCACTGAAAAATATTTTAGAAGCTGAAAAATATTCTGTCGAGATTTGTAACAACGGATCATCGCTCAATGAAACAATCGGTAAATTTAACCCGGATGTCGTATTTCTTGATATTTACTACGGTGAATACAACGGTATAGACCTTCTGAAACAATTGAAATACAATCATCCTGAAATACCGCTGATTATGATTACTGCCCACTCCGATGTTTCGGTTGCAGTTGAGGCTATGCGCGAAGGAGCGGAAGACTTTGTCGTCAAACCGTTTGATATTGATCATTTGCTTGCGATTACCGAACGTGCAATACAACGAGGTAGGTTGCAGAAGAAAGTGACTATACTGCAGGAGGAATTAGATGAGCAACGTTCACAGAGCGGTATAATAGGAAATAGCGATACGATTAAAAACATACTAACTACAGCAGAACGGCTTGCGTTAAGCGATAATACGACGGTATTGATTGAGGGAGAAAGCGGGACAGGGAAAGAATTGCTTGCGCGATATATTTACCTGAATAGTCCGCGATCGGATAAAGCTTTTATAACGCTCAATTGCGCGGCTATCCCTAAGGAACTTGCCGAAAGTGAATTCTTCGGGTATGAGCGTGGAGCGTTTACCGGAGCCGTAGAAAAAATGAAAAAAGGAAAATTTGAGCTTGCCGACGGCGGGATAATTTTTCTTGATGAAATAGGTGAATTATCGCTCGCTATGCAGGTTAAGTTGCTGCGGTTGCTTGAAGAAAAGCGGTTCTACCGGCTCGGAGGATCACACGAAATTTCCGTTGACGTTCGTGTCATGGCGGCAACTAATCGTGATTTGCGTCGCGAGGTGGAAGAAGGGAGATTCCGTGAGGATTTATATTACAGACTCAACGTTGCGATGCTTCAGATACCACCGCTTCGTGAACGCAGAGATGATATACCGCCGCTTGTATACTCTTTCTTGAAAGAGTTCAGTGATAAATTTAAAAAACCGGTGCCGGATATAACACCGGAAGCAATGCAATATTTGCAAAGATTATCCTGGAAAGGAAATGTGCGGGAATTGAGAAATACTATCGAGCGCGTAATACTTCTGAATGATGATTCACTATTACAAAAAGAACATTTTTCATTTTTAATTGGTGAAAAGAAAAACGAACCGGTACCCGAAGAAAAAAACGGACAACATTTTGTACTTGAAATTCCGGAAGAAGGGATTCAAATGCATGAGGTCGTTCGCGATCTTATAATTAAAACCTTATCGATAACAAATGGTAACCAGGTCCAGGCCGCAAAAGTGCTGGGATTGTCGCGTTCAAAATTGCGATACCGGATGGAGCAGCTTGGTATAAAACCTGAACATCGTTCATATAGCGTTACTCAATAATTATTTTTATTCTCCAGGGGGATGTAATTACTATGAGTAAGTATGTATCAATTCGCGATATCGCCGTCGGTGCTGTACTTGCTGAACCGATCCTGAACAGATATGGTCATCTTATAATACCATCCGGAACAAAGATAGAAGAATACCATCTGGCTTTTTTAGAAAAATGGGGAATCACTAAAATTAATGTCGAAGACGAAGCAGCACCGGAGATTGATCCGGCTTTACTTCACATTGCCAAAGAGCGTGTTGCGGAGCGATCGGATTGGAAACCGAGTAATCCGCTCGAGGAGGATATGATCAATGCAGCAGCCAAGTATGTAGCACAATTATTATCTCCGTTAAAGGCTGTTCATGAATCTTATTGACAGAATTTACGATGGTATTCATAGCTTACCAGTGTTACCTACAATATGTTATGCGCCCAATGACATAGTAGACAATCCGAAATTAACAGAAAAAGATGCAGCTCGTATCATCAGCACCGATCAGGTTTTGACGGCAAAAATAGTGCGCGCGGCTAATGCAATCTGCTGTGATAATAACGGTCAGATAGATTCGATTACACAGGCAATAGAACGTCTTGGAATTACCGATGTAAAAAATCTCATCGCTGCCTTTTCAATTATAGATATGTTCTCAAAAAATAAATCACTCGAATATTTTAGCCCGATCGATTTTTGGTCACATAGTATCGGTGTTGGATTGATGTCAAGACATATCGGTAAATCTATGGGTATAAAAAATGTCGAGAACTTCTTTCTTGCGGGTATTCTTCATGATATCGGTAAATTACTTTTTTTTGAATATGCTCGTGTTGAATATTCCCAAGCCCTGCAACTGGCGCAGGAAAAAAATATGCTGATAAGGAATGCGGAAATGGAAGTACTCGGCATTGATCACTCATTTGCCGGTGAATTGCTTGCTGAATACTGGAAACTACCTCGTACGTTCAAACACGCAATCCGGTATCATCATAGCGGATTGGTAGAAGATAAATATAATATAATAGTTGCATCGGTACACATAGCTGATATAATGACCCGGTTGTTGAGCATAGGATTTCCCGGAGATTCGGGTGTTCCTCAACCAAATAAAAAAGTTTGGGCGATACTCAAACTTCCCCCGGCAGCGTTTTCGTCAATTACCCCGAAATTTTTAGAAAATTACAGAAGTACAACAGCTCTTTTTCTTGATCATTAGACAGAAATGTGTATAACAAGATATAAATTCATCACCAGTTGGTCAATAATAACCAATATCTGCTCAATCAAACAATTCCCAAAAAGGCAACCGGATACTTATATGGCCTAAAAATGAAAGATTGTGGATTTATGGTGAGTGGCATACATTTTGATATCATTTATAGAAACACTTTCTAAAATATACACAACGATGAGAGCAACGATGATCAGTACTAAAAAAAGTGTTCGCTCGGTAATATTGATAGAAGATGACGATCTGCTTCGCCTGTCAATTGGCAGATTTTTGGCATTATATGATCTCGATGTGAAAATATATGCATCGGGGGAGGAAGCACTACGAGCTATCTGTGATGATACCTGTGACATTATTATTACCGATTTTAATTTGCCGGGAATGAATGGCCTTGAGCTTGTAAAAATCATGCGTAATAGAAACATTACTACACCCGTAATACTGGTATCGGCAATTCAGGGAAGTGATTTTGAGACAACAGCATTAACACTCGGAATTGCAGCTGTATTTACGAAACCGCTCAACATTGAAGAATTGAAAGAACAAATTGATCGCCTTATCTGACATGACTATATCTTACCTGTGGTAATCAGAATAAGTTTTCCGTACTTCTCCAAATATTCCAATCTATTGTAAGTCAGCTTTTTTTATTCTATCCTATATTTCTTATATTCTGAATAGTAATTTATTTGATGAAATAATGTACCTCTTACTGAAACAATGAATTGGCAACAACTATTCTCAAGCAATCGGTATGGGAAAGAGGGTGAACCTGCATCCACTCACCACGCCGGTAGGACAGAGTATCAGCGGGATTTTGACCGAATAATCTTTTCATCGGCTTTCAGACGCCTACAGAATAAAACGCAGGTCGTTCCGTTGCCCGAATCTGATTACGTCCGTAATCGGCTCACACACTCACTTGAAACTTCGTGTGTTGGCAGATCGCTCGGCCGGATTGTCGGGCAGCGTTTGGATGAAAAATACGAAGGTCTATTTACGGAACTCGGTATAACTCCGGAAGATTTCGGATCGGTGGTAGCTGCCGCATGCCTTGCTCACGACCTCGGCAATCCGCCGTTCGGTCATGCAGGTGAAGATATAATCTCAGAATATTTCTCGTTACATAATGGAACGCAATTTATACAGGGTTTACCGGAAGCACAGCAGCAAGACCTCAAAAACTTCGAAGGAAACGCTGCAGGTTTCAGAATATTGACCTATACGTTTCCATCACAGTCGATGCATACCGGTGGCTTACGATTGACCTATACAACCCTGGCAACATTTACAAAATATCCGAAGGCAAGTTTGCCCGTTATAAATACTACAGAAAATGCAAGCGAGAAGAAATACGGATTTTTTCAGGCACAGAAGAATGATTTTAAAACTATTGCGAAGGGATTGAACCTTAAACAGGTGGGTGACGACACGACGTATCAATGGAAGCGTCATCCGCTGGCGTTTCTGGTAGAAGCCGCCGATGATATCTGTTATCATATAATAGATATAGAAGACGCGGCAAAGATGAAGATCGTGTCGTTCGTTGAAGTTGAATCATTTCTGACCGGAATATTTCCAGTAGAAAATGAGGATAAGCGGATTTATGACGGCATCCATGATGAAGGAGAACGCATCGGATATCTGCGGAGTAAAGTGATCAACCGGCTGATTTATGAGGTGATTGATCTCTTTATCCGTGAGGAAGAGAACGTGCTCAATGGAACGTTTGACATATCGCTGACCAAACATATTCCATCAGGTGAGAAGCTTGCCAGTATCAAGAAGTTTTCCGTTGATCGTGTATATAAAAGCAGGCAAAATCTTGAGATAGAAGCGGCTGGATATGAAGTGATCACCGGTTTGCTCGATGTGTTCATTACCGCACTGCTCGACAATAAATCGCGGTACGGGCAAAAGATGATCGAGCTTTTGCCGAAACAATATCTGGATAAAGACGGTAGACCGTTCGATAATCCCTATCTAAATATCCTTAATGTCGCCGCATTCATCTCCGGTATGACCGATACGTATGCGATAAACCTATATAGGACGATCAAGGGGTTGTCGCTTACGAGCTATTGATTAGATTGGTTATTTTTGTTATATTTTTAGTCTTGGGGTTTATCGTTAATGGTTATAGACTGGCTATAATGTACGGCAGAACAATTAACCAATAACAAATAACCAATAACTAATCAGGGCGCTTAGCTCAGTTGGTTCAGAGCGCCTGCCTTACAAGCAGGAGGTCAGTGGTTCAAATCCACTAGCGCCCACTTGAAAAACCGCTATTACAAATTGTTTTAGCGGTTTTTTTATTT
>PWXV01000065.1 GCA_003568415.1 Ignavibacteriales bacterium | reverse complement strand
GCCCGGGCGTGGGGAAATTCTTCCTGAGTACGGTAATCAAGGCCTTGCGTTACAATCGGCCAGCCGTAATTATTGCCCGGTTCAACAAGGTGAAGCAAGTCACCGCCGCGTGGTCCGTGTTCCGTGACCCAGATCTCATCGGTTTCAGGATCGACAACAAGTCCTTGAATATTGCGATGGCCGTATGAGTAGATCTCGTCAAGTGCGTCGGGATCGTTCACAAATGGATTGTCTGCCGGAACTGATCCATCTTCATTTAAACGTAGAAGTGTACCCGCGTGATCACCGAGGTCCTGCGCCCGCGGCGGATCGGCACCCCGATCTCCGATGCTCATTAACAATGTACCGTCGCTCATCCAGGCAAGTTTCGAGCCGTAATGGCGTCCCGGACTTGAGTAGCGACTCTCTTCAAATAATTCTTCAACATCAACAAGGGTTGTACCATCGAGTCTGCCACGGATTAACGCAGTTGCAGTTTCACCCTGACCATTTGGTTTAGAATAGGTGAGGTAAATCCAGCCGTTCTCATTATAGTTTGGATGAAGCACGACCTCCAGTAATCCCCCCTGATTCTGTGCATGTATTTCAGGAAGTCCCGACACGCGGGTTACATCACCATTATCGATGATGTTCAAACGCCCAGGACGTTCGGTAACGAGCTTACGTCCGTCAGGCAGAAATGCAACTGCCCACGGATGTTCGAGTCCGTCAACGACACGGGTAACCCGGATCTCGTGATATTGCGTACGCAGTTCTTTAGATTGCCAGTTTTCTTCGCCAGTTGTACAACTGACAACAATAAGCAGTGCGACTGGAATAATTAATAAGGATTTAGCATAAGTTAACATAATGAATCCCTTTTTGGTTTAACAAATTGTTGATTTTTTAAGAATTCCGGATATTTTGAATGGATATCAGTGCTTATATAACACAGTAAGTGGCCGGATAGTGCCATCATAGTAAAATGCCGGATAGTCGTCCTTATTATTTTCTTGCATATATCTCCTTTAATTGCTACTATTTGAAATCATACTTTGAATAGTAATCTAAGAGGAGAAGAAATGCCGTTCAGGGATTTAAAATGGTCAAAAACCGAGAAAAATATTGCAAGAGAAGCATACGATCGGGCTTATAGGCGTGAAATGGAAGATATCCGGCAGGAAGTGCAAACGCGTGTATCGATATTGAATGAACCGGCAAATGTATGGCAACTTCATGATTACTTAACAGGCCGTCGAAGGGAGGTCAACCGGAAATACGATTACCGTTATTCAGTGTTACCACGAGTGTTTGCCGAACTTATATATGACGGTTATCTGAAACTTGAAGAACTTGATGGACTACGTGATGAAAAGAAGGAGATTATTGAGAAAATGGCGGCCAATCTTTCTATGGAATAGTTAGCTGCCAGTTTACATTCAAGGCACAAGGAACCATGCACGACGATATTCCAACGTTATCCCGCTCTGTCCGCCTCATCTCCTGGAACGTTAACGGCATCCGTGCTGCTTTGAAGAAGGGGCTGCTTGATATATTAAAAACTCAAGAACCCGATATATTTTGTCTCCAGGAGACCCGCGCAAGGCCCGAGCAGGTTGCAAATGTTGCCTGGCCTGAAGGATATAAACAATTCTGGAATCCCGCTCAAAAACCCGGCTATGCCGGGACCGCAACTTTTACCCGCATTGAACCGCTCGAGGTAATGAAGGGAATCGGTAAACCTGAACACGATAATGAAGGACGCGTGCTGACACTTGAATTCCGGGACTGGTACGTGGTTAATTGCTATACACCGAACGCACAGCGCGGACTTACACGGCTCGATTACCGCCAGCACTGGGATCGGGATTTTCTCGGATTTCTAAAACAATTGGAGAAAAAGAAACCAGTTATATCCGGCGGCGATCTGAATGTTGCCCATACCGAAATAGATCTTGCACGTCCGAAGCAAAACGTACGTAACCACGGATTTACCATAGAAGAACGCACCGGCTTTAGTAATATACTAAATGCCGGTTTTATCGATACGTTTCGTGACTTCGAAAAAGGCGGTGGTCATTATACCTGGTGGAGCAACATAGCGAATTCCCGTGAACGGAATATCGGTTGGCGAATCGATTACTGGGTGGTTTCAACATCGCTCCGCTCACAGTTGAAGAACGCTCAAATACTGAGAGACGTAACGGGATCCGATCATTGTCCGGTAATGATAGAGCTGCTGTGAAATAGTATCCCGGATAATTAGTTTGATTCAAATTCAAGATCGGCGTACAACGTAACCTTATCGGGCATATTCCACGCTTCGTAAAGGTATATAAGGCCCTGACGGGCTGCTTCCACATTCACATTCTTCTCACGAAAAGTGTTGAAGGCATCAAGCAATAGAGGTTCTGCTTGCTCATATAACCCGAGATCGGTATAACAATTTCCAAGTCCTAACTTTACCCGCGCGGTGCTGGGATGATCGGGAGGCAATGTGTTTTGTAGAACAACAAGCGCCTCGCTATAAATCTCTTGTGCCTCATTAACTGCTCCCTGTTGCCGGAGTTTCGATGCAAGATTTCCTGACACGATTCCGTACGCAGGGTGTTGAGAACCAACATTTGCATCGATTATTCCCAGTGCATCCCGGTTATACACAATAGCTTCTTCAGTGTCACCCATCTTGTTCAGAATATCAGCATAATTATTATACGCGACTGATAACTCCATACTATGCTCGCCATACACTTTTTTACGCAGTGTGAGAGATAGCTCGTAATATTCTTTTGCTGTTTCGTAGTCACCCTTGTCTGCAACAATAGTTGCAAGATTGTTTAAACTCGTTAACGCCTCGGGATGTGCCTCGCCATAAATTGTCTGCCGAAGTGTAAGTGCCCGGTGAAGGAGCGCTTCTGCTTCATCGAGACTTCCTAAATCGGCAAGTACTAATCCGAGATTATTAAATGAAGATGCGATTAAGGGATGTTCACCCCCGAAAAGTTCTTCATACATTGCGAGTGCCTGCCGGTGCAGTTCTTCTGCTTCGCGGTGATTCCCTTTTCGATGTAAAATCGTTGCCAGATTGGATGTTGCTATAGCAACTTTCCGGTGTGAATGACCGTACAGCTCTGTGTTAACGGCGAGAGCTTTTCGGTATAATGTTTCCGCTTCGTTGAAATCTCCTCTTGTATGAACGATGTTTGCCAGGTCAGTAATACTGCTGCTGACATCATCATGTATTTCTCCAAAAATGGATGTGCGTTTTTCCAGTGCCTGCCGTATCATTGATTCGGCCGTTTCAAAGTCACCCATTTTCCCGAGTACCACCCCGAGATCGTTTTGACTTTCGGCAACTTCGTGATGTTGCTCGCCGAAAAGATCGATTCTTAAATTAAGTGATTCCTCGAGAAGATTATGAGATTGTTCCAGCATACCTAATGATTGGTGGACTTTACCTAATACATTAAGCATTTGTGCTTTTCGAACAGGTTGGTTTACAAGCTCCTGGCGTATGGTCTCGGTGCTTTTCGTCACAAACTCCCTCATCCTCATTGTATCAGCCCGTTCTGTACCGAACGCCGGATTTGCCGTAGAAAGTAA
Source organism: Ignavibacteriales bacterium (assembly GCA_003568415.1). Lineage (GTDB taxonomy): Bacteria > Bacteroidota > Ignavibacteria > T3Sed10-11 > T3Sed10-11 > T3Sed10-11. The sequence goes on along the minus strand of PWXV01000065.1, from coordinate 5,266 downwards.
GTTTTCAAGAAATTCAGCCACTTCCTGAGCTTTATCCCGTTCGATCTGTGCGCGGTCTCGCTCCTGTGCTATTTGTTCACCCTGCATCCACGTAAATACGGCAAACAGGAGTGTCAATATAAATATTGTTATAGCTGAAACAGTAGCGGCTTTGTTCCGGCTAACAAATTTTTTCATACGGTAGACTCTCGTTGCCGGTCGGGCGGAGATCGGGTGACCGCTGAAGAATCGTTCAATATCCCGGAGTAATTGTTCGGCTGATTGGTACCGTTGCTGGATATCAGGATGAAGTGCTGTGAGGATAATGGTTTCGATTTCGTTTTTAATGTATCGATACAGATTTTTATGTGTAGTTTGCCGCGCTTTAAATGCTTCATCCGATTTAAATTTTAATATACGTGAAGCCGGTGATTCTATCCACTTCGACGTGTCGGGTAACCCGAACGTATTTTCCCCTTCATCATTTTTATAAGGATGGGTTCCGGTCAATAGTTCGTAAAGTATAATCCCGAGGGAATATACATCTGACGCGGTGGTAATACGTTCACCTTTTAGTTGTTCCGGTGAGGCGTACTGGGGTGTCACACGGCGGGCCCATGGTTTTGTATACGCACGGTCGTCATCATCGGTATCCTGTAATAACTTGGCGATACCAAAGTCGAGCAGTCGTATATCACCGTCTTTGGTTACCATTACATTCGATGGTTTCAGATCGCGGTGAACGATGAGATTTTGGTGTGCATATTGAACACCTTTACAAACCGTTGCAAAAAGCCGAAGCCGTTGTTCGATAGTCAGTTTCCGGTTCTCGCAATACGTTGTAATCGATTCTCCTTCGACAAATTCCATGACCAGGTACGGTCTGCCGTCATCGGTCGCGCCACCGTCGTACAATCGTGCTATATTCGGATGTTCGAGTGAAGCGAGAATCTGTCGTTCATGGCGGAATCGCGTCAGAATCTCATCGGTATCCATTCCGCGCTTTACAAGTTTTATTGCTAATCGTTTTTTAAATTGTTTATCGGCACGTTCTGCCAGATAAACAACTCCCATTCCGCCCCGTCCTAATTCACTGATAATCTTGTAAGGGCCAATGTGATCGCTGATCGAGAGATATGGTGATTCATCCACAGAAAAGAATGTTGAACCATCCGGAATTCCATCAAACAATGTAGATGATTCACTGTCGGCTTTTATTAATTCGTTTACTTCCGATTCAAGTTCGGCGTCACCCTGACATACATTTTTAATAAAAGCCTGACGGTCATCGGGTGGAAGCTCGCACGCTTTATTAAAAATATTTTTTACTTTATTCCAACGATTCGTGTCCATCATTTCACAAAGAATATAAATTATGCATGTTTTGAATCCAGCTCACGGATCAACCATGCCCGTGCAAGACGCCAGTCACGTTTTACCGTTGCTTCACTAATATGCAGTGCCTGAGCTGTTTCTTTAACGCTCATTCCTGCAAAGAAACGGCATTCAACAATATTGGTCTGGCGTTCGTCAATTCGTTCCAGCTTTTCAAGTGCTTCGTCAAGTGCCAACAGTTCTTCAGATTTAAATTCTCCCAGTAGATACAGTTCTTCATTAAAGTCGATATTCGATACACCCGATCCTCTTTTTTCAGCATTCTTGTAGCGGGCCTGTTTGATCAACACCTGCCGCATTGCACGTGCTGCAACACGAAGAAAATGACTTTTATTTTCCCAGCTTTGATCGTTCTTCGGGATGAGTTTAAAGTATGCTTCGTGAACTAGCGCTGTTGTGTTAAGCGTGTCCCCTGCGTTGTAGAAACGAATATTGCTCGCTAAACGGCGGAGTTCACTATATACGCTTTCATACAATCGGTTGAATGCATCATTATTGCCTTCTTTTACCTGATGAAGAAGGTATGTTACCGACTGATCCATTGTTCGGTTAATCCTTTCCGGTGTATATGGTGGTAAAGCGTTATTCCTCGGAATGCAAAATAGTTTTTTTACGAGCGATATTGGATTTTATAAAATTAAAATTAATAATGCAATATTTATCTAATTTTTTTTGTAAATCGTGAGCCCCCTGACCCCGTTTTGGGTTATTGTATGATACCGAGGATTGGGTGGTAAAGCGTGTCCCATTTAAATATCAATAAAACTATTCCAAAGGGAGGAATCAATGAAATATTGCACAATTTGTCTTGCAGTCATCGTTTTCTTAATGCAATCGCTCACTGCGCAGGTACCCCAAACACTCAGTTATCAGGGTGTCCTTGCATCTTCCGAAGGCAATCCCGCCGGGGATGGAAGTTACGAAATGCAGTTCAATCTCTATACCGAGTCGGAATCCGGCTCATCACTCTGGTCGGAGACACAGACCGTATATGTCTCTGAAGGTGTTTTTAACGTTATTCTCGGCAGCGAAAATCCGCTGAATCTTCCTTTCAATGAACTGTATTATCTCGGCATTAGCATCAACGGGGACCCGGAACTCTCACCGCGCCTGCCGCTGACTGCCTCAGCGTATAGCCATAGAGCCCGGTATATTGAGGAAGGCAAGGTCGTAACCAGTCTCAACATGCTGAAAGACGATGTCATCCTTGAAGCAGGTGAAAACATTATGATATCAGAAGACGGGAATACGATCGTCATATCGGCAACCGGCGACAACGGCGGAGGAAGTATAACCGAAATTATAGCCGGTGCAGGACTCGAGGGCGGAGGGACAGAAGGTGAAGTTACCCTTTCAGTTGCAGACGGCGGTATAACAAACCAGAAACTCGCCGACGGCTCGGTAACACCAGGAAAAATAGTCAGTATCCCTGCAGCAAGCGCTACCAGCGCCAATAATCTTAATGTGAATAACAATTCAGTTTTCACTGTACCGCTCAATGCGACCTTTTTCGATACCGCCAATATACACAATGCACAAATCAATAATACCCGTTTAGTTGCACCAATCGATGGTATTTATCAGGTCTCGGCTACTGTAACCTGGAGTGCGAACAATAACGGTACCCGTACACTTTCTGTCCGTCATAATAACGCAGCGAGAATATCGGATGTGCGAAGTGCTGCCGGTTTCATGTCACAGAATCTTTCGGGATTACTACGGCTCAATGGCGGTGAATTCGTTGAACTTGTTGTCTTTCAGGACAGTGGCGCAACGCTCGAGCTAAGTTCAACGGCACCGTTGCGGTTTGAGATGGTCTGGGTAGGACCGGCAAATTAATAAGTCGCACGATAAAAAAATAATATCCTGCTCCGGGTGAGTGGGAATATATTAACAGGAGCTTAAACAATGAAAACACAATACCGAATATTTTTTATGTTTTTCACTGTAGTGTTATTGTGTCATTCCGGTATTGCTCAATATAGCATATATCATAGTACGTTTGGTAGCGGCGGAGGGATGGTGAGCGGAGAAAACACTACCGGTACTGTAACTGTCGGTCAACTGATAATCGGATCATCGCAAAATGATTCAAATACTGTATATGCCGGATTATGGTATACAGCGTACACACCGGTTGTAACGTCAGTTGATTTGACAGATGACAATAGAATGCCGTTTGAGTATCGTCTGGAACAAAACTATCCGAATCCGTTTAATCCTTCAACGGTGATACAGTTTTCCGTTCCGGAACAAACCCACGTAACACTTACTGTTTACGATCTGCTCGGCAGAAAAGTAATGAATCTGGTCGATTCCGATTTTTCGGCGGGAAATTATTCAGTTACGTTTGATGCATCGGGGCTTTCGAGCGGAGTGTATATTTACCGACTTGAAGCGGGGTCGTATATCAGTACAAAACGGTTTGTCTATACTAAGTAATTGCTAATAAGAAAATATAAAGCATATAGTCGGCACAATGACTTCACGGGAGGAGAGGGTTATGCTGCAACAGATAGTATGTACCATTGTTATTTCAATTTGTGTATCGGGTATTCTGATGGTGGGAAGTGTCCGGTCACAGGAACAACTTACAGGAAAGATAAACGAACGGTATCTTGGTATTGCCTTTACTATACCGGAACAATGGACAGGATATAAAACCGACATCGGATACCTGATGGTCTCCGAGACGCAGAAAGGGTTTATACTTGTGATGCAGCACGGGTATAATTCAGTAAGCGAGTTACGCGGAGCTGCCCGTGAAGTCATTGCCGATGACGGTGGTACACTACTGCAACCTGAAGGCGAACCTGAAGCGATCGGAAATTCGGCACTCGGTATGCATTATACTGGTTACGTTGAGTATCAGCAAGCCAAAGCGTATGCTATCGGACTCATTTCATCTCACGGCGGCGGTGTAACGATTCTTACAGCTGTCGAGCCGCAAACCTTCTCACAAACCTACATCGATCTTGTAAAAAATATAGCACGGGGAGTGGAGTTCAGTAAACCGGAGATCCCGCCCGTTGTCGATGAATGGAAGAATTCGCTGTCGGGTATGCGCCTTACATATATGCATACCTATTCCAGCGGAACATCCGGCGGATTCAGCGATCGAATCGTAATCGACCTGTGTCCGGATAATATCTTTTCATATTCAAGTAGCCACAACTTGTCGATCGATACAGGCGGTGCCTTCGGGTATAACCATGGCAACGACGGTGGTGCTGGCAGCTGGGATATAATCAGCGTTAACGGACAACCGGCGTTACAATTATCATTCAACGATGGATCACTCAGACAGCATATGATTTCATTTGAGAATAATACGTTCTATCTCGATAACCGGCGGTATTTCAGGACACGCGAAGCGCAATGTTATTAATGATTGTACATATCAGTTGAAATTATTTTACATCACCGTCACTGATGCACGCTCAGGAGGAATGTTCTATGGCAAATAGGTATAGCTGTGTACGACTTATCACTTGCGTTACTAATCGGGTAACCTACGTGAACCAGATGCTTTCAAAGGCATTGATAGTATTATTGCTGGTAACAGTAATGCTTCCGGTTTCCGGTCAAAACAGAGAGCTCGAGGATGACGCTGAACCTGAAATAATCCCTGCAGCTCTATATAATCAAAACGAGATGACACAGTTTTTAAGAAAACTCAATATGGTAGAACCGAAGGAAGCGGTTGAAATGCTTGAGAGTTTTACCAGAAATTTTGGTCTGGACCTTGATGCGCGCCCGGAATCACCCCGCGATATTTACGAGGTAAAAATAGGTGAGCGCAGATTTGTGCCTGATGCCGGGGTTGACCGGGAGCTCAGGGAAATTATCGGGAGGAAAAATCCTGATGATTATGTCGTTGCATATATGCAAT
>PWXV01000177.1 GCA_003568415.1 Ignavibacteriales bacterium | reverse complement strand
GCGCCGTCGTCGAGTGTGAGGTTCGGTTCGAAATCGATTGTGCGGTCGATTGCCCAGTAAAATTCTTTCACGTTCATGCCGTGCCATGCAAAGATGGAATATCCTTCATCGGCAAGGGCAGCTGCAACCGCGTCGTTGGTAGAAAGAGGGTTGCAACCGCTCCAGCTTATTTTTGCACCCGCTGCTTCTAATGCTTTGACAAGAACGGCTGTTTCTTTTGTAACGTGAAGACAACCTGCAATTCGGTATCCCTTCAATGGTTTCGTTTTTTTATACTTTTCGATGAGCGACATCATCACGGGCATGCGTGATTCTGCCCACGCGATTCTTTTTCGTCCTTCATCTGCAAGCTTCAGACTTGCGACTTTGTATTGTCCTTTTTTCTGGTCCATAGTTCTCCTGAAAATTTTATGAAACATTATAATAATGATTTAAATTTATCGACGAGATCGAGATGTTCCCAACGGAAGTCATCATCGTTGCGCCCGAAGTGGCCATATGCTGCCGTTTTAGTATAAATCGGCCGCAGCAATTCGAGCCGTTTAATAATTCCTTTCGGTGTAAGATCGATCTCTTTGTGAATGAATTCAGCAATTTCTTTGTCAGTTCGTTTACCGGTACCATAGGTATGGATGTATATGCTGACGGGGTCGGCAACACCTATAGCATACGACAACTGAATTAAACATTCGGATGCTACACCGGCAGCCACGATATTCTTTGCGATATGTCGTCCTGCATATGCAGCGCTCCGGTCGACTTTCGAGGGATCCTTTCCACTAAAAGCACCACCACCGTGTTGTGCACGCCCACCGTATGTGTCGACAATTATCTTACGTCCGGTTAATCCGGAATCGCCATGCGGTCCGCCGATCTCAAATCTGCCGGTCGGATTGACATGATAAATTGTTTTATCGTCCAGTAAATGATTTGGGATTATTGCTTTTACCACGTGTTTAATCACGTCTTTTTTTATTTGCTCCTGACTGACGTCGGGATCATGTTGTGTTGAGATGACAACGGTATCTACACGTTTCGGTTTTTTATCGTCACCGTACTCTATAGTAACCTGTGATTTTGAGTCGGGACGCAGGTAGGGCATCAGGTCATTTTCTTTTTTCCTGACAGCAGCGAGTCGTTCGACAAGACGGTGTGCATAGATGATCGGCATTGGCATAAGTTCATCGGTTTCATCGACCGCGTAACCGAACATCATTCCCTGGTCGCCGGCACCGCCGCTGTCGACGCCCATCGCAATATCACCCGACTGCTTGTTTATCGTAAGCATCACCGAACAGGAGTCGGCATCGAATTTATAATCTGATTTTGTATATCCGATATTGCGGATAACATTGCGTGCGGTTTTCTGGAAATCGATATCCGATTTCGTGGTAATCTCACCACCGATAAGGATTAAACCGGTTGCAGTGAAGCACTCACACGCGACCCGGGAATTCGGGTCGCCTCGTAACGCTGCATCGAGTACCGCGTCTGAAACCTGGTCGCATATCTTATCGGGATGACCTTCTGAAACTGATTCTGAAGTAAACAAAAATGACATAACTCAATAAACTCCTTATTGGTTAAGATAACATATGAATTAATTTCTATGATAACTTACGAATTGAATTCGGGATCGTTACTGAAGTCGATCTCGGAGGAATCGCCGAGGTTGATGCGTTTGTAGAAGCCTTTTACAAACGCCTCATTACCGATGATGGATCTATCCAGAAGTGCTTGTTCAACTTGAGAACTGGTCCCGATTATCGAATCCTTTATAACGGATTCGTTCACGATGGCATTATCGGCAATCGTTGCATACGGTCCGATAACCGATTTGGTTACTGATGCTGATTTTGCTATATATACCGGAGGAATAATAACATTTCCGTTTTTTATCCCGTCACTATAAAATGAATCTTTATCGAGCAGATGGCGATTTGTCGAAAGCATTGTTTCGGGTTTCCCGCAATCGTACCATCCTTCGACGGGAAAGGTTGACATCTTATAATTACGGTCGATCATAATCTGCAATGCATCGGTAAGTTGAAACTCGCCTTTCGTTTTAATATCCTTGCGTATAAGTTCAGCAAGACATTCAGTAAGAAGTTCAGAATCCTGGATGAGGTACAAACCGACCAGGGCAAGATTGCTCACTGGTTTACTTGGTTTTTCTACGAGTTTGGTTACATAGCCCTTTTCAGTCACCGCAATCCCGAATCTTCGCGGATCGTCAACTTCTTTTACACCTAATGATGATTCTTTTAATTTCAATACATCTTTCAACTCAACATCAAAAACGGTATCACCGAGAACTATAAACAACGGATCGTTTTTGAACGTATCTTTTGCCATATAAATTGCATGTGCCAGGCCGCGACGCTCTTCCTGGTAAATAAAATCGAGTTCTATGTCGTAATTTGTTTCAAGATAATTGCGTATACGATCGCCGAGATATCCTACTATTATAGTAGCTTTTTTAACGCCTTCCTTCACGATTTTATCCATTATATGGGCAATAATGGGTTTCCCGGCTACGTTGAGTAAAACCTTCGGATGTGTATATGTATGAGGCCGGAGCCTTGTACCTACTCCGGCAACTGGAATAATCGCTCTCATGGTTCGCAGAAAATATGTTAATGATTTATTGAAAGGTACATCGAATTTAAAATTCTTATTAATATACTAATGATATAACCAATAATCAAATAAAATTGTTCAAAATCGACTATTTATTGACTATCTTAGACATTATTACTATTTTTTTAGAAAATCGAATAGAACATATGAGTAAATCCCCATCGAAGCGAAAAGAATCAAGTCGTTCATCTGCACGTCGCAAAAGCGATCATGTTGATATTGTACTGAATCAGGATGTTACATTTCGTGTTAAAACAACAGGGTTTGAGAACATAGATTTCATACATAATGCGTTACCAGAGTTGGATTATTCCGATGTTGATGCTTCCACCAGTTTTTTAGGTAAAACTATCAATGCGCCGGTGTTAGTATCCTGCATGACCGGTGGTTTTGTCCGTGGAGAGTTGATCAACAGGATGCTTGCGGAGGTATGTGAGGAGTTATCAATTGCAATGGGTGTCGGAAGTCAGCGGCAGATGCTTGATGATGAAAAGCGCCACAAGAGTTTTAGCGCTGTTCGTGACATAGCACCTACCATTCCGCTGCTTGGTAATATCGGTGCAGCAGAGGTTGCAAAACTGCAAAAAGATCAATACCGGATTGATGATTTTCACCGATTGGTTGATGCAGTGCAGGCAGATGGACTTGTAGTTCATTGTAATCCATTGCAGGAATTAATGCAGCCGGAGGGAAACACTAACTTCCATGGTGTAATTGACGGAATAGAATTATTGGTTCAAGAACTATCTTGTCCGGTCATTGTAAAAGAAGTCGGTGCAGGAATATCAGATAATGTTGCACGACGTGTTATATCCGTTGGTGTTCGCTGTATCGATGTCGCCGGTGCTGGCGGCACAAGCTGGTCGGGTATTGAAATGATACGTCGAAACGATAAAACCGATGCACAGTCATTCTGGGATTGGGGTATCCCGACTATAGAATCGTTACATATGGTTACCGCGTTGCGTTCTCATAATCCGGAATTACAGGTCATCGCATCGGGTGGAATAAACGATGGTACTACTGCGGCAAAAGCAATTGCACTCGGTGCTGATATGGTAGGCGCCGCGCGTATCTTTCTTGAAACGGGCGTTCATAGTGGTAAGCGGTCACTACGGAAACATATACAAAACTGGATACAGGATATTTCGCGGGTGATGTTTCTCACCGGATCAAAAACTGTTGCCGACCTGCAGCACGCACCGGTGGTCAAACGAAATAATTATTCAAATCATTAAAGTTGTAGACCTTCATGAAAATATTTGAGCAAACCGTTGAAGAGTACCGTGCAGAAATAAACAGACGGTTATCCGGCTTATTAACCAAACAACAACCGGAATCAATGTATGATGCGGGACGTTATGTGTTGGAGGCAGGGGGGAAACGAGTTCGCCCGTTGCTTACCTTATTTGCCTGTGAAGCAGTCGGTGGTAACCGGGAAGATGCACTACCCGCGGCACTCGCCGTTGAAATACTTCATAATTTCACGCTCGTGCACGATGATATAATGGATGCATCCGATTCTCGACGCGGACGGGCTACAGTACATAAGAAGTGGAATGATAATGTTGCAATACTCGTCGGGGATGCACTTGTTGCAGTTGCATACCACGCATTACTCGAGAGTAAAAATAACCGGCAAGAGGAAATAACAAGATTATTTACCGACGGACTGCTTGAGGTATGTGAAGGCCAGACATTCGATATGGAATTCGAACAAAATGATGATGTTACAGTTGATAAATATCTCTTGATGATCGAAAAAAAGACCGGTGCGCTGCTGAAAATGTCCGCTGCGATAGGTGGTGTCATCGGCAATGCTGATGACGCGCAGTTGGAAGCACTCCGGCAGTTTGGTACGTATCTTGGCCTTGCGTTTCAAATTCAGGATGATTTGTTGGATGTAGAAGCTGACGCAGCAAAAATCGGTAAACCGATGCATAATGATATTAAAACCGGCAAACGGACATATTTGTTATTATATGCATACGAGCAAGCGAAAGAAAATCAGAAAGATGTATTAAAAAAAGTATTCGATAGATCGGTGCGGAGCAAGAAAGATATCAAAAAGGTGCTTCAAGTCTATGAGAGTACCAAAGCGGCTGAGGCAGCCCGGGACGCTGTTGCTCATTATACCGCAAAAGCCGAGGAGTGTCTTGCAAAACTCACTGAGCTGGATGGAGGTCAAAATCTGCAATTTTTTGCCCGTATGCTTCTCGGTAGAGATTATTAAATATAAAATTAATATATTATAACGTGAAGGGGGAAGTATACCGAAACGTATGATTGAAGAGACAGTCACGGTTAAAAATAAAAAAGGTATTCATACGCGTCCGGCAGCGATGTTGGTAAAAGCTGCTGCAAAATACTCATCCGACTTTACCATCATTAAAGATGGTATGGAGATTAACGGAAAAAGTATAATCGGCGTCATGTCGCTTGCCGCGGAGGAGGGAGCCGAATTGAAAGTCCGTGTCGAAGGAGAGGATGAGAAAGAAGCATTCAACGCAATAAAAAAAGCTTTTGAAACAGGATTTGATGAAGACTAATAAAAAAATAGTGTATGCCTGATCAGATGGAACATACTGACCCGGCCAAGCAAGCGTTGGATCAGAAAAATAGACCTGAACATACTAGAATAATTGTGCACGGTATTGCAGCCTCCCCCGGCCTCGTCCATGGTCAGGTATTTGTATTTGAACGCAAAACACTTGAGATTAGTCAGCGAATCGTTGCTCCCGAAGAAGCCGAGCTTGAAGTCGAGCGGCTGCAACAGGCAATTCAACGCTCGGAAAAAGAACTTACCAAGATTCTCTCATTTACAGAACAAAAAATCGGAAATTCGAAAGCTCGAATTTTTGAAGCGCAGATCATGATCCTGAATGATGCGGTTTTGATCGATCAAATAATAGACCGCATACGAAATACACGTTTTAATGCCGAATCGGCGGTGCATTCGGAAATGACAAAGTTTCAGCAAACACTACTGAATGCGGATGAGGAGTATCTGAGAGAACGTGCCGATGATATTGAAGACGTTAAACACCGGATCATCCGGAATATTCAACAGCAACGGCTTTTCTCACGCTTCAAAGGTTCGGCAATCGTCGTTGCAAAAAATCTTTCACCTGCCGATACCATATTGCTATCGCGTAACGATGTTCTCGGTTATGCCACTGAACTCGGCGGCATTACCTCACACACGGCTCTTCTTTCACGATCGCTCAAGATACCAGCGGTTGTCGGATTGCATAACATCAGCCGGGATGCAAATACCGGCGATGAAATGATTCTGGACGGATACAGCGGCACGACAATTCTCAGACCGAACAGGAACGATATCCATAACTATCAGGAGAAGAAGCGGCGATATTCACTCTTTGAGGAAAAACTTGTTGTTCTGCGGGATTATCCTGCCGAAACAACCGATGGTGAACGAATAACGTTATCGGCAAATGCCGATATGGAAGAAGAGCTTGATTTTGTCGGATTTCAGGGAGCAGAGGGGATCGGTTTGTATAGAAGTGAAAGTTTGTTGATCGGAAGAGATACATTTCCAAACGAAGATGAACAGTATGAAGCGTATTGGCTTGCAGCAGAAAAGATCTTTCCGCACGATGTGATTATTCGGGTATTCGATATAGGCGGTGATAAAGTATATCCGAAGATGATTGAGGAGAACAATCCGTTTCTCGGTTGGCGGGGGATTCGTATTTTACTCGACCGTCCCGAGTTATTCAGAACCCAGTTGCGTGCAATATTCCGTGCGAGTACGAAAAAAAATGTTAAAATTCTTCTGCCGATGATCTCCGGTGTCTCAGAAATTTCCGCTTCGATAAATCACATCAATGATGTGAAAGAGGAATTACGGTCAAAGGGTATTCCATTTGACGAAGATATACAGGTCGGTGCGATGATAGAAGTCCCGTCGGCTGCGATACTTTCCAGAGAAATTGCCCGCATGGTCGATTTTATGAGTATCGGCACAAACGATCTTATACAGTATTTACTTGCAGTTGACCGGGGAAATCCCACCATAACAAAATTATTTCAGGAATTCCATCCTGCTGTGCTTCGTATGATCCAGCACACTATCGACAGCGGTCATAAGCGCAATGTTCCGGTGGGGATGTGTGGTGAAATGGCCGGTGATCCGATTGCCACGATTCTGCTTGTGGGTATGGGAATCGATTCGCTCAGCGTGGTTCCTGCGGTATTGCCCGAAGTGAAGAAGATCATCCGTTCGATAAGTTACCGTGATGCGGCGAAGATCAGCCGCCGTGCGCTGACGATGGGAACACCGGAGGAAGTCTTCAACTATCTTAAGAGGACCCTGAAGACCAAGCTGCCGGATGTACCGATTGGATAAAATCGGTGGTAGATACGTGATCCAACAATTCAAATCTCATTTTTTAAAAACACGAAACCCGAAGCACAAAATCGTCTCCCAGTTGTTCCATTGCAAAGATACGATAAACAACGTATATTTTAATGATGACTTCTTTCACGAAATTACAAAATGATAAAACGGGTAATTATTATGGGAACTGCTGATGAAAACATAAAGGTAATTGGAAGGAAAGATAAGGGAAAAAAGGGATTGAATCGGCAGAAGGGTTTCTCCATATGATAACTCGTTTGCGGGGGAATAAACCGTACATTCCGAAAGGGGGGCATAAATTTACAAGTTTCGAAGAAAGTAACCTATGGTCGATGAAAATGATGGCACGGCAGCGGAATCCCGCCCGCCGACGTTAGCCGACCTTGTGGCACTTTGTCGTGCGTTGAATCAGGAGAATGCACAGTATGTAATCATCGGGGAAATGGCAATCATTCATGCAGGATACGTTCGTGCCACTGATCATATCGACCTTCTAATAGATGCATCAAAAGATAATGTAAGTAGAGTTCGACGTGCTCTGATGAAACTTCCCGACCAGGCAGTGCGCGATATGCAGGATGATGATATTGATCGTTACACGGTTGTAAAAATTGCAGATGAATTCGTTATCGACCTCATGAAAAAAGCGTGCGGCATCGATTATCATGCAGCAAAAGATAAAGTGGAGAAGGTTTCGATAGAAGGAGTGTCGATCCCCTTCGCGAGACCGGAGTTATTATGGGAGCTTAAGCAAACGAAACGGGAAAAAGATGAGATGGATAGAATATTCCTTCGTGAACTTTTGAAGAGATGATAGCCAAATTTAACTCTACTATCGACAATACACTCCAAAAAACTAAACCATACAACAAAATATCCGAAACAAAAAACACAAAACATAGAAAATGATTACCAAAGAAACACTACAGAAACTCGACCCGCAGGATATGCGCGGTTATATACGCGGATTTTTCGAGCAGGTTGAAGAAGCTGTTCATATTGGAAAGAAGTATCAACCGAAAACAAACAGCAGGGGAATAACGAATATTGTCCTGGCCGGAATGGGCGGTTCTGCCATCGGCGGTGATCTTTTACGAACGTATTTATCGGCTAAACTTAAAGTCCCGTTTATTGTCAACAGACATTATACACTTCCGTCGTTTGTAGCCCGCAATTCGCTTGTTATCATTTCAAGTTATTCGGGCAATACCGAGGAGACGCTCGAAGCGTATGAACAGGCGGTTGAACGAAAAGCACACATTCTATGTATCACATCCGGCGGTGAAGTTGCTGACAGAGCGAAGAAATTAAGACATCAGGTCATATCCATCCCCGGCGGTTTACAGCCGCGGGCAGCCCTCGGGTATTCGTTTTTCCCGCTGTTGTATGCGATGGATAAAATAGGGTTTGCCGGAATAGATGAATCCGAAGTGGAGGAAACCATAACAGTCTTAAAAACAATGTCGGGCGAGTCGGTTGATATGTCAGATCAGAATTTTCCATACTCGATAGCGAAACGATTGCACGGAAAACCGGTCATTGTCTGGTCGGGCGCCGATCTGCTTGAGGTGGTAAGCGTTCGCTGGCGGGGACAGATAAACGAGAATGCAAAACATTGTGCCTACAGCGCAGTCTTTCCGGAATTGAACCACAACGAGATCGTCGGCTGGGAACATCCCGCTGAATTATTAAAGCACTTTGCCATCGTAATGCTCAAAGATAAAGACGACCACCCGCGCGTTGTACAGCGAATGGCGATTACGAATGAACTGCTCAAAAATACTCCCGATGCATTTGTCGAAATATCTCCCCGCGGTGAAAGCCGCCTTGCACGTATGTTTTCGATGATACACCTCGGCGATTGGGTGAGTTACTATCTTGCAATGCTCAACG
>PWXV01000103.1 GCA_003568415.1 Ignavibacteriales bacterium | reverse complement strand
AGGTCACGTCCTGAAATATATGTTTGGAATTTTGGATTTTGAAATTGTTTAGGATTTCGTGCTTCGAGCTTAGAGTTTTCTTACGTTAGGGTTTGTAAAACCATATATGCCAGTCATCCCCGTCTTTTTCCGTCCAGTGATTGTATCCCTGTTGTTCCAGTCGTTGATACAACGAGCCCGGCTGGAATGAGTTGATGATATGCAGTATCTCTCCGTTGTTTAGTGCCTGAATTGCATCATTAATAGCACCGCACGGTTTGTTGCCGCCGGCAACAATCGGTCGAACATCAAGTTCAACAACACGGTCGGATGGTGCGTTTTTTAAAATTTCAGGTCTATCCTCTGCCGTACCGACAGTTGCTTGTAATTCATTTGCATGTGAACATCCGGACATAATTACTCCTTTTTCTTCATTTATTTTGATTAGTATTATAAACTGAAAAGTTGAAGATCAATCTCTCATTCTCCGTTTCCCCGTTTCTCCAATTCTCCCTCGCTACCATCCAAGCATCTCCTTCGCCTGATCCGTCAACCGCTCCGGAGTCCAGGGCGGATCCCAGACGAGATTGATTTTTACTTCTTTATCGGGATCGAGTGTTCGTATTGCATTATACACAGCGCTGCTCATGCTTTCGTGCAGCGGACATCCCGGTGTTGTGAGCGTCATCGTTACGGTGACGCTGTCATCATCTATATCGATTCCGTAAATTAATCCGAGATTGACGACATCGATGCCGAGCTCGGGATCGATGACCGAATATAATGCGTTATGTACTTTTTCTTCTGTTAGCATGTAATTTCCTTATGTAGAAAACGTTTCCGATGTTATATGCAAACAACAATGCGGCTATTGTTATAAGTGCAATTCCGATAAACTGAACCGTTTGTTGTATCAACAATGTGCCGGCGATCATAGTGAGAATACCGGCGTTCAATATCCAGAATTGTACTGTTGCAAGCGATTCATTGAGCAGATCTTTTAATAACGGCACTTTTTCCTTACCGGCACGGTCGCTGAACGTATGAAACCAGACAAGGAACGGCACGATCTTATACATCTGACCGACAATGAGCATTGAAAAGAACCCGACCATAATGATCAGTCCGTATACGAGAACTGTTTGCTCACGAATACCCTCATCGCCGGGATTCGACCAGGCGAGCAATCCGCCGACGAACGTTGCAACTACGGCATAGCCGAATGCAACGGCGGAATGTTTCATACCGATATCGAGCGTTAGTTTCATTCGGTTTTTGAGTATCGATATGATCTGGATGATGAATGAAACGATTCCGAGCATGAGGATCGCAATGTAAACGTTTAACAGCCAGACGGCGCCGGTGAGAATCCACTCGATCGTCGCACCCAGCAAACCGATATTCACAAGTATGAATGCTGTTTTCGCAGGTACTGTTGAAAAATTATGCGACAATCCGAACATAGGGATTAATTTTAATCCGACTCCCATGATGACCATTAGCACCCAGCCGATAAATCCGATATGAGCGTGAAGGGTTAGATAGTCAAAGTGCGAGCGGTCTAAAAACGGAAACCCGAGGTTGTAACCGAGGATGAGACCCGACAACGCCGTGAGTGCCAGATAAACGAGTGCAGTAAGCAGAAAGAGTCCCGTAATATTCCACTTCGTCACATTGGTCATCGTACGAAAGATGTTATAGATGAATAAAAACATCGCGGCGGTTACCATCACGGCCGATGCGGTAAAGTGCATCCCGACGCTGAACGTCCAGAATCCGTACACCATGCCGATAATACCGATACAGTAGAGCCAGAACTGAACTTCACCAAGCTTCTCGTTGTGCAGTTTTACCTCAAGCACCACCGGCACAAGCTGAAACATCGCACCGAAGATGATCATCGATATCCAGCCAAGTGTAAGAATATGCGTAAGCGCCAGTAGTTTCGGCTGGAAGTGATGTCCGTGAATTTCATAATAGTTTAAAAGCAACAGCACACAGAACACCACAAACGAGGCAACCGATGCGATGAAGTACTTGCTGACCATCGAGAACGATGGTGCGATTTTGGATGATATGTTTATAGGTGATGTCATGTTTTTTTTACCACAAAAACACTAAAATATTTTGTTTTGGTGCCTGCCCCGTGTTGTCTGCGGGGTTTTAGTGGCCTGATTTTTTTATAATGACCTTATAATAATTCTCTTCTATTTTATCCGTCTCTGCCTCATACCCCAGCTCTTCAAGCTTATCATATAACAACACCGGTTCGCGGTGATGATGAACAAGGAGCGTGACATCATCTTCAAGTTGATTTAGTTTTTCGAGGATCCTGACCATCGGTTCGGGTGGTTCGAGTCCGCGGACGTCGATTTCAACAAGCTTGTCCGTTCCGGTTCCGGCAGCAGATTCAGCGTTCTTCGAGCCGGTATTCACAGTCGTTTCGGTATCCTCTTTCTTCCAGAACCAGATATGCCATTCATCTCCTTTTTTCTCGCTTGCATGCGTGTATCCTTTCTTTTGCATCACCGAGTATAACGGAACCGGTTCGAATGAGTTAATAAGATGGAGCATTTCGTTTTCGTCCAATTCCTTCACGGTTTTCATTATCGTTTTAAACGGATCGGTTCCGGATTCGATGATGGGGCGAACGACTAATTTGACTTCAGTCCTGTCAGGTAGTGCCGGTTCATGAACCGCCACTACCGAACCGGATGATTCTGAATTTTTCAAGGAAAGAGAGTCCACGTCGAATCCAGCCATTCTATTCAACTTCATCAACAAGGTATCTAAATTCACCCCGCCGACCCGGGCTGCCTGTTCGAGGGTGACCCGGCGCGCAAGGGTTTTTCTCAGCATTTTATTTTTCAATTTCGAAAAATGCGGACTTACCTCGAGAAACGCGTCGAGCGTTTCGGGGTATATGTCGAGCACTTTTGCAACTTTCCAATCCTTGGTGATCATTTTTTCTCTCCCGGATTGTCGAGCGATTCCAGATAACCGATAATTTTCAATATTTCATCCTCTGAGAGACGGAATGTGGGCATCCGCGTTCCCGGTTCTATCTCCCACGGGTTGCGTATCCATTTATACAGATTCTCACGTTCCCGGCGAACGGTAACGCCGCTCAATTCCGGACCGATCGTTCCGCCGAAACCGTCGACGGCGTGACAGGAAAAACAACCGTTGCGTTCCATTATGCGGCGTCCCTCGTGTGCGTCCCGTGCAGTCGGCTTGAACGTCTTCCACGGCGATTCGTCGTCAGGAGATACACCGCGTACGAGTGTGTTTACGCCGATAAGGATGATAACCGTAAGTATAAACACGCTGAAATAGATACCGAATATTTTTTTGCTTTGCTGTGTCATATTAAAGTTAAATTCAACATATTGCTAACACATTCTGCTGTCATTAAACGCCTCACCCCCTGTATCCCCCTCTCCGCTCGGGCGGAGAGGGGGAATAAAAGGGGGAGGGAATTCTCAAATCATCTGCTTAATTTCAAGTGCCCGGCACGATTGATTTCAATATTTGTGCAAGACATTATCCGAAACGTTTTCGATTATACTGAACGTGCCGGGCACATTCTCACACCTTCATTATATTCACGCGCCAGACGTCCGGTCCCTGCTCGAGGTAATCCCACTGAAACTGACCGGGAAGTTCGGCCTCGAACTGATAATAAAGCGGTCGCGGTTCATGGTCGTTAATGAGTATAAAGCTTTCACCTTTTTCAAGTGAGTTGAATGTCTCAAATATCGCCGGATGTTTTTGCGGCGGTGGAATGGGTCGTACGTCGAGTACTTTTACATCTGCCATAGTGTTCACTCCTTCTTTCGTTTCTGCAGGATCGAAGTGTTTTGGAATTATCTCATAAAATAGATCGCGGTAATGCTCACGCGCGAC
The DNA here is from genome assembly GCA_003568415.1 of Ignavibacteriales bacterium. Classification (GTDB taxonomy): domain Bacteria; phylum Bacteroidota; class Ignavibacteria; order T3Sed10-11; family T3Sed10-11; genus T3Sed10-11. Next base: position 5,143 of record PWXV01000103.1, on the reverse strand, counting down.
GGCGTGATCCCGCCCTTTGTATTCCTTCTCCATAAACTCATCGAGAAAGCGATCGATCCGCTCTTTCGTTTTAGTGTTCATGGTGTACCGCCCCCTCACTTTTAATCGATTCGACGATGTACTTTACGTAATGAACGAAGTCGACATAATTGTGTACATACGCTCTGCCGGCTTCAACGGTTTCATACATCCGTTGTTTCTTTGCATACGTTTCCCGGAATTTTTCGGTGATCGATGCTTCGATCGCTTCCTGCAGATGTTCGATCAGCTCGCCGGCCGAGCCTTTTTCAAGCACATTATCCGACAGCGTCACATATCCGGCGACCGGTGTACCTTCCGGTTTCAAACCGGTATATGGCGCATTCTCGCTTGCACGGTGAAGGCGAACGAGGGTTTCGAAAAATAAACGGTCTGCAAGTTCCGCTGTTTCTCCGCCCGCTTCCCGGACACGCATAGTTTTTTCAAAAACTTCTTTCAACTCCGCCTCGTCCTCTTCGTTGATCCATTTTAGAACGGGAGTGATATCGTTCTGTTCGATTGCGATCCGGGCATCCTGTACGACCGGACCGTCGATGTGATCGCAGTGTGCGAACAAATTATTCGGGTTTGCAAATAATGCGATAAATAGTATAAGAAAAGATGTTATTCGTTTCATGGTTTTATCTCCTATTGTTGGGATATATATTTAAAATACGGATACAAGCTACATAGCAAGAATAAGTATCAACACCAGGATTCCCTGCATAACCATCTCGAGGTACCCGATATGTTTTATCTGTAACGAACGGTATGCCTCGGGCGATACGAGCAACGGTATTGTTTTAAAAATCAACAGGGTCGATACCAATAATGATGCAACCGAAAAACTACCGGCTACTAATACAACAGAGATAGCTGCAAGAACATAAACGATAAGCGGTTTTGCTGTGATTTCCTTTATTCTGTACTTTACGTGAAACACACTCAGACAAAAATATGCAGACAGCAGTATCCACAATGTTACCATAAATGATGTATCGGGCGGTTGTGCCGGATTATAGGCAATCAAACCGGCAGCGCTGAAGAGCATAAATGTAAAAAGTTCTGCTGGGATCGTTTTCTGTAACCGCCTGACCGAGAGAAAAGCAAACAGCACGCCGGCTCCGATAAAAACCGGCAGCATCGATTGAAAGAATGGACTGTTCATCCATGTCACATAAGCCATAATGATTGCAAGAATCCCGTAGATACCCATCCATATCAATCTCCGGTGTGATTGGGGTGAGCGCCGTTTCAATGAATCGATTAAAAGTTCGGCGCCGTTAAACCCTGCCATCAATAATAATAGTATGACGATATGAAGTATGCTGAACGACTGGCTCAGCAACATGCCGATGAGCCAGCCCGTGATAAGCGTAACATAGGCGCCATGTTGTTTCGACCAAACCGGTTTAATTATGCCGGCGCTATTAAGGGATGAAGTTTTATGAGAGTGTGTTGCTTCCATGGCTATTTCAGATATATTTGTCTGATTATAAAGTAAAAAATTTTCATGCCAGCATTTCATAGACCGGTTTCTTCATTTCCCGGGCTAACTGGATCACATTTTTGTCGTTCAGAACATCGAACAAACCGGTGCGCAGGTGTACCCATTCATTATGCAGTGCACACGGATTGTCTTCGGAGCACTCACCGAATCCCATCACGCACGAATGCTTGATCGCCGGTCCGTCGACCGCATCGATCACCTGTGCGAGGGTGATATGCTCGACCGGTATCCGCAGGGCAAATCCGCCCGTTCTTCCCTTCTCAGAGAGTAATAATCCTTTAATCGCCAAACTCTGTAATATCTTAGCCAGATAATGGTAAGGAATATCAAGTTTTGCCGATAACTCTTTAATTGAAGTCATTTTACCTGACGGTGTTTTCGCAAGATACAGAACTGCCTGAAGGGCGTATTCACATTGGCGACTGAAAAGGAGACTCATACCTATTCCCGGTTTAATTAAGAGTAATTTATCTGAAATTAAGGAAAATATATGGTCTTGTCAAGAGGAGCTGGAAAAATTGTTCGTAATTGTGAATCACCCATTATGAATTTAATTATTTTAACGCAAAGGCGCAGAGGTCGCAGAGAAAATAAAAAATACCCTGCGATCCTTTGCGTCCTCTGCGCCTCTGCGTTTATACTTTTTTTAATTAACCGAAAACTCTGCCCATGAAAAGATCACTATCCGGCGGTAAATCGATGGAGTGTGGAATTCAGGAAGATTGAGATTTGGTTAAAATAATTTAAGAACCTCTCCGACCAATTGGAGAGGGTGAGTCAGGAGAACTGTAGATTCGTTGCAAGACCTACCCCCCTTCTCAGCCTGAACGGAGACCCCGCCAACAGCACGATGCAGCTGTAGGTTTGGGGGTGAGGTGTAAAATGCAAGCACAAGTATCAATGGTATGTATTAAGCAACACAAAACAATGAACCCGAAACACTAAACCCAATTGCAAATCCCGCAAAAATTTGTATATTTTACCGTATCGATTAACAATCAAACACAGGTATTATGCCGGCATCCCAGGTAATTCAGGATCTCATCACCCGCTTCGAAAACAACCTCGACGCATACAAATCCCCCAAATACAACGAAGCTCAGCTCAGAGGCGAGTTTATCAATCCCATGTTCGAGGCAATGGGATGGGATGTGTACAACAAAAAAGGATACGCCGAAGCGTACAAAGACGTCATCCACGAAGACGCCATCAAAGTAGGCGGTGCGACGAAGGCGCCCGATTACAGCTTCCGTATCGGCGGCGTGCGTAAGTTTTTTCTCGAAACAAAGAAACCTTCCGTCAATATAAAAGAAGATCCCGAGCCGGCGTTTCAGTTACGGCGTTACGCCTGGTCGGCGAAGCTGCCGCTGAGCATCCTTACCGACTTTGAGGAGTTTGCCGTGTACGACACCCGCATCAAACCGGCACCGAACGACAAGCCGTCGACGGGACGCATCATGTATTTCAACTATAACGAGTATCCGGAAAAGTGGGATGATATCGCATCGATCTTCTCCCGCGAAGCCATACTCAAGGGATCGTTCGACCGGTTTGTTGAATCGGAAAAGAAAAAGCGCGGCACAGCGGAGGTCGACGATGCATTCTTAAAAGAGATCGAGTCGTGGCGGGATGCAATTGCACGCAACATCGCACTGCGCAACGAGGGACTCACCGAGCGCGACATCAACTACGCCGTGCAGCTCACCATCGACCGTATCATCTTTCTCCGCATCTGCGAGGATCGCGGCATCGAGGAGTACGGGCGGCTGCAGGCACTCATTAACGGTGAGCGTATTTATAAGCGGATGTTCGATCTCTTCTACCGCGCCGATGAGAAGTACAACTCCGGACTGTTTCATTTTCAGATTGAAAAAGGTCGTCCCGCCGATCCCGACGAGCTGACGCCGGATCTGAAAATAGACGACAAAGTTTTAAAAGATATAATAAAAGGATTGTACTATCCCGAAAGTCCGTACGAGTTTTCGGTGCTGCCGGTGGATATACTGGGTCACGTGTATGAACGGTTTCTCGGGAAAGTTATTCGTCTCACTGCAGGCGGACGTGCAAAGGTTGAAGAAAAGCCGGAAGTACGCAAAGCCGGCGGCGTCTATTATACACCGAAGTACATCGTGGAATACATAGTGGAAAATACCGTCGGTAAGCTTTTGGACAAAAAGAAACCGAAACAGGTGGAAAAGATCCGTATACTCGATCCCGCGTGCGGATCCGGCTCGTTCCTGATCGGTGCGTATGAGTATTTACTCGACTGGCACCGCGACTGGTACGTTGAAAACGATCCGTCGAAACACACGAAACAGATATATCAGGGTGCGGGCGATCAGTGGTATCTGACGACGGCTGAGAAGAAGCGCATTCTGCTCAACAATATATACGGCGTCGATATCGACCCGCAGGCGGTGGAGGTGACGAAGTTGAATTTATTATTGAAAGCCCTCGAAGGCGAGAGTGAAGAAACGATCGAATCGCAGCTCAAGATGTTTCGCGAGCGTGCGCTTCCGGATTTGCGGGGCAACATAAAGTGCGGCAACTCTCTCATCGGTCCCGATTTTTATGATGATACACAGCTCGACCTGCTTGATGATGAAGAGCGGTACCGGATTAATGCGTTTGATTGGGAGCGTGAGTTTGGGGAAGTGATGAAGGGTGGAGGGTTTGATGTGGTTATTGGGAATCCGCCGTGGAGGGATATAAAAGGAATGGAACCAGAATTGGTAGATTATTATTTTGCAAAGTATTCTACTACTCATAACCGGATGAATATATATGCAACCTTTCTTCACAAATCAATAGATTTAGTTAAAAAGAACGGATATCTTGGATTTATAACTCCAAGTTCATATTACGCTCAAAGTTCATATGAATATTTGCGTGAATATTTATTGAATATCTCCATGCCTGTTAATATTGTAAGACTTCCCGATAATACTTTCAAAGGAGTAAAACTTGAATGTGCAATTACGATTTTTGAAAAATCAAAAAATAAAGATGAAAATTGCTCAATTAAAATTTATGATCCGGTTAGCACAATAAATAATATTAACGGAAATAATTTAAAGACAGAAAAAGTAATAACTCCAAATAACTGGCTAAAAAATAGTGGTTCAGTATTTAATATTTACATGTCTGACAAAGAACAAAATATAATTGATAAAATCGAAGTTAATAATATTCCTTTAATTAAACTTTGCGATTTTTCTCTTGGATTAACACCCTACGATAAATACAGGGGACATACGGAAGAACAAATAAAGAGCAAGGTCTTTCATGCGGACAAAAAGAAGAACAAAACATTCAAACCACTTTTATCAGGTTCAGATATAACACGATTTTCTATAAACTGGAATGGGAAAAAATGGATAAGTTATGGTGATTGGTTAGGTGCACCAAGGGAAAAGAGATTTTTTATAGAACCAAGAATTCTTGTACGGCAGATAATTAGTGGTGATCCGCTTCGTATTTATGCTGGCTATACAGAAGAAGAGTTGTATAACACACAAATAGCGTTTAATATATTGTTGAAAGAAGATATAGGTTTGCCTATTAGGTACATATTGGGAATTATAAATTCATCTTTGATGACTTTTTACCATCGGT
>PWXV01000029.1 GCA_003568415.1 Ignavibacteriales bacterium | reverse complement strand
TCATTTAAAAATCCCGTTGCTCTGTTTGAACAGGCGTTGAAACATGAACAGAAAGTAACAGGACTCATCAATAAGTGTTACGAAACAGCGGTTTCCGAAAAAGATTATCCTGCACAGATAATGCTGCACTGGTTTATCGAGGAGCAGGTTGAAGAAGAGCAGCAGGCAAGCGAAATACTTGAACAATTAAAATTAGCGGGCGATAGTGGTGCGGCGCTGATTATGATGGATAAGCAACTTGGAGTGCGATCGGATTCTGATTAAATAGTGAAATGAATGAAAAATGAAACAGTTGTGGATCGTATCTATGACAGTGTTTTTGAAGATGAGGATGACCGTCTTTGCGATGCGATTCCGGATGAATCCTGTTCCAATGTACCGCGAAATTTCACATTAAATACATTAAACGGTAGTTCAACAAAGCTTGCCGAGCAGATTGCAAGTCCGGGTTTAGTGTTGCCCTGGTTTTTAGCTGCACTCGGGGCACCGTCTGTATTCGCCGGATTTCTTGTACCGATAAAACGGGTGTTTTCATTACTTCCCCAGATAATTGTCGCAGGTGCTATACGTGCATATTCACACCGTAAATGGTTCTGGGTATCTGCGGGATGTATACAGGCGCTTATGCTATTACTTATGATAGTAAGCGCTATTTCATTTTCGGAATATATTGCCGGCATTGGAGTACTAATTTTATTTGCACTCTTCAGTACCGCAAGCGGTGTGGGTTCTGTTGCGTTTCAGGATGTGATGGGTAAAACTATACCTAGGGGAAGGCGCGGACGGCTACTTGCAATACGTGCAACAATTGGTGGAGTACTAACGCTGGGTGCTGGTTTATTTCTTTATTCATATGTATCCGGTGAGGCACCGGTTGAGACGTATTATTATCTGCTTGGAGGTGCTGCAGTATTGTGGTTGGTGGGAGCAATTTTATTTGCACTCATACAAGAGTCGCCGGGTGCAACCGATGGCGGAAGAAATGCGGTCAGTGAATTTAAGCAAGGTATCGGGTTGTTGAAAGAGTATCCCCCATTCCGGCATTTTGTTATAACACGTATCTTATATGTCAGTGTTGCGCTATCTGTTCCGTTCTATGCATTATATGCACGTGAACTGACCGGTGCAGGCGCATCTAACCTCGGCATTTTTATTATAGTAACCGGCATTGCACAGATACTCAGTAGTCCTTTCTGGGGTTTGTTCTCAGACAGGTCCAGCCGAACGGTTCTTCTATTAAGTGGTGGATTTGCAGTTGCCGGTGGTATATTGGCAATAGTGCTGGGGGTACTGCCTGATGAGTTCCATACGGCGTTAGCGTATTCACCTGTTTTCTTGCTCATCGGTTTTGCAGAAGCAGGTGTCCGAGTCGGCAGAAAAACATATCTTGTTGATGCAGCACCTGAAAATGAACGACCGCTATATGTTGCAATGAGCAACACGGTTGTTGGGGCTTTTACGATTTTAGCCGGGGGATTGGGATTCATTGCAGATACATTCGGGCTTGTCACACTATTGACTATATTTATTTTGCTTGCTGCAAGCGGTAGTATCTCTGCAATTATTTTACCGACTGCTGATAAGTTTCAGCAATAAAACGAACGATTTTTAATTTATTTCGAATCCTATTGATAAAAAATGGTGGAATGCGTAACTTCAGAGTAATTACTTCAATATTGATTTCAGAGGAGGATTTCCGTGTATTTTATGGTTTTGCTGTTGCTGGGCTTATTTTCATTACAAGAGATGCCGGTCGAGAAGGAAGAGTATGCAATTATGTATTTTTACAATCCCGATTGTCCGGCATGTAAGGAGATCGCCCCTTTTATTGATTATTTAAAAGAAGAATATGAAGCGGTGATATATTCCTATAATACCCGTAATCCGGTCGGTTTTCGCTACGGCATGCAACATCAGATACGGTATGTACCGACCATGATCATTATGGTTGAGCGGGAAGGCGAAAAGGAGGAGAAACGCTTTGAGGGTATTGAACAGATTAAAAATGCCGAATCGGAAATAGCCCTGATCAGCAACAGTAAAGAACCTGCAGCAATCGATAATGAGTAGGAAATAAAAAGACCGGATGAGGCAGTAACCCCATCCGGTTTTTTGATTATTTATTTATTTTTTATTCTTCGACATCTATAGTTCCAAGATCAGTTGCTTCACCACTTTCAATCTCCACATTTGGAACCTCATATATTACGTATCCTTCTTCTTGTGGTTCAACATAGACCTGGTAGGTACCGGCAGGTACCGGTTGTGAGAATTCTCCGTTTTCCGGGTTAACGTCAATCCGAGCTGCTACTTCAGCATCTTCAATAACCCAGACAACTGCATTTGCTTCTGCAGGTTCAACAACACCCTCTAAATGTCCCTCATTCTCCTGTGCCTGTATTTCACCGGCCGGATTAAATAAGAGAGCAAGCATAAGTGCTGCAACCGGAATTGAGATGATCAGTTTTCTGGATATCATGATACTACCTCCATTAGTATGATTATTGGGAAATTAATTAAAGCAAACTGACATCAGATTTCCGTGAAAGTCGCTATTGTAGGAAACTATAACATATGTGTTATCCCATCTGTTCCCATGCAAATTTCATACCGTAAATTATTAAAAATTTTTAAAAAATAATTTCCATAATGTAAGACCTGTTGCATATATATTAACTAAACAAAGCGTTCCTGTATGCGGACGTTTTAAAATGGTAACCGTATTTTAAAATATCCTACATAAAATTGCCGGGGGGCATATCATAGTAAATTTGTACCAAGGGGAAACAAGTAACGTTTGTTATTATAGTAGAGTCAAAGTCCAAATAGTATCACACCGTAAGAAGGGATTCCCTTATTTTTTTTCCCCAGTATGTACATCTTTACCTTTTTACATTTATAATTAATTCTTCACTTGTTTAATAACAATTAAATCACAATAATCGGGAGGTATACTCATGAATAAATCATACAAATTAAAAATTACTAAGTCGCTCGGTGTATTTTTCGCAGCGTTGTGCTTAGTATTATTAATAATCGGAGATGTACAGGCTCAGGTAACATTCGTTGTGAATTCTACAGGCGACGATGGAAATGAAGAGGTTGGAGACGGTTTTTGTAATACCGGCACTCAAATAGGTACAACCCCACCTCCACTTGAATTACCAATTATGGAATGCACATTACGTGCAGCTATTGAGGAGGCGAATGAAGCTGACGAAGCAGTAATAATAGAATTCGGTAGCTCGTATCTTCAAACGAACCAGTATGATCTTTCTATGATTGTCGTTCAAAGCAATTTACCGTTCATTCAAAATCAGGTTACTATCGCAGGCGAAACTCATCTCGATTTCGAAGAAGATGAGGATCATCCGACTGGCGGACATCCCCGCGTTGTTATCAGCGGCAGTAATGTATCTGCCAGCGGATTGCGTTTTGGTTCTGGTAGTACCGGCTCGGCGGTCAGGCATATAGCTGTTGGCGGTTTCGGAAATAGCGGAATTCTATTGCAGGGTGGTAATAATTATACTGTCGAAAATTCAATAATCGGTGGTTATTGGTCACCGAATGTCGTGGGGCATATGGGAAATGGTGAACACGGAATTAACGTAAACGGTGCTTCGGAGACAGGAGGCGGAAATTTAACCACCATTTTCGACAATATAATTTTTAATAATAGCGGCGATGGTATTCACATTCGTAACGGCTCAGAAGCGACGATAGTCCAAGGAAATATCATTGGTCTGACCCCATCGTATCTTACCGATATTTTCCATCCAGGCAGCGGTAATGCCGGTGCAGGTGTGTATATTGCTGAAAATGCCGGATCCGATAACATAATTGGTTTCTTGGAAGGTAATACCATTTCGAATAATGGAAGTGGTGGAGTTCACGTTCTTGCCGATGGACAGAGTATTCTCGGAAACGATATAGGTGTTCCCCATAACGGTGAGATCGAATCCGGTTATGATGCCAGTGACTATGGTAACGACAGTAACGGTATTATACTTGAAAGTTCAAACAATACTGTTGGTGGCACCGGTGCAGCAACGAATACTATTGGGAATTCACAATATGTCGGCATACGAGTCGGCAGCGGTGGTAATGATATTGAAGCGAATGACAATGAAATTAGAATGAACTATATCGGTACCAATGCTGATGGTGACGATTTCGGACAGAGCCAGGGGATCCGAATTGATAATGGATCGGACAATAATATCCGTAATGTAACGGTAGCATATAATACAACCGGTATAGAATTCAGAAGTGGAGGCAACGTAATACGTCGAAGTACAATCGTAAACAATACGGCTTCAGGTGTTTGGTTTAGGGGGGCATCCGGTTCTTTAGGAACTGACGATCTTGACGATGCCAATGTGATAGGTGAAAATAACCAGGGAGTTTATGTCTCGGGTAATGCAACTAATGTGTATATTACAAACAACTATATCGGTACCAACGAAGATGGTGATGATCTCGGAAATTCCAGCAGCGGAGTCCGGATAGATGGTGAAAATACATCGGTCGCGATCGGACAACCCGGTCATGGGAATGTGATCGGCAATAATCACCGTGGCATTGATTTTCGCGACGGTGCTTCAGGTACCTATGTATTCAGCAACTACATCGGGGTGCATCCAAACGGTGATCCTATCAGTAATATGTATGGTATTATTGCTGCTAACGATGCAGATGTAGGACCTAATCAGATTGGTTATCCTCCTGTTTTATTTGATCCCGAAGACTGGGAACCGGGAACAGGACCAGGTAACATCATTGCTCACAATACAGTAACAGGTGTAGATCTCTCATCAGCAAATGATAATGCGGTAAGCAATGTAATCCGTGGTAATAGCTTTTATGGGAACGGATCAACCGGTATTGATCTCGGAATGGACAACGTCGATGTCGGCGGTGGCAGCAGCGGGCCGAATACATGGCTTAACTTCCCCGAATTTGATGAGGACGAAACATTCTATAATGAAAATACCGGTGAGATTGAACTCAGATACCGGGTTCGTACCAATGCAGGGAATGCTGATTACGGACTCGGGATCGATGTTTACTTGGCGCAGGATGGCGAGCGCCAGGGTAAAACATTCCTTGGTACGGTAATATATGAGGAAGACAATGCAACTAATTGGGTCTTTGACGCAATCGAAGTCCCTGCTGGAGTATCTGTTTCGGCAAGCGATCATATCGTAGCAACTGCTACTGATAATTCCTGGAATACAAGTCAGTTCAGTGAAGCGGTGAAACTGGGGGATGATCCTGAAATAGTCGTCTCAACTATCGAGGTGGATTTTAGTGTAGTATCAATCGGTGATACGGATACATATACCGTGGAAATTAAAAACGAAGGAGAAAGTGAACTTTCCGTTGAAGTGACACTGGCAAATGATGGAAACGGTGTTTTCAGCATAGCATCAGGGGACGGTAATTTTGCGCTTGATCCTTCAGAGGATATGGAGGTTATAATTGAGTTCACACCCGATGCGGAAGGTGAAGTTTCCGGTTTGCTCGAAGTAAGCCATAATGCAGGGAATGAAGATGATCCGGTCGAGATTGCACTATCGGGTAACGGGGTCATTACTAATATCGATGACATTGCCGATGTACCGCAAGAGATGAATCTTGATCAGAATTATCCGAACCCGTTCAACCCGGTAACTCAAATCAGGTATCAGCTGAATGAACAAACAAAAGTAACGCTCGAGGTCTATAATTTGCTGGGTGAGCATATAACGACACTCGTACATGGAACCCAGAGTGCGGGCTGGTATGAAGTAAGCTTTGACGGGTCGAATCTATCAAGCGGAACATATATCTATCGGCTTGAAGCCGGTGATTTTGTTGAGACAAAATCTATGATTCTGGTGAAATGATTTTCAAGCAGAATTTGTTTCCTGAAGAAAATCCCCTGTGTTCTCACATACAGGGGATTTTTTTCTGCTGTCAAAAATTCCATTTTGACCCCGTTTCTGCATATATATTTGATATGTAGAGATGCATCCCCAGAAGAATTTTGATTTAAACCAAGATGTAGCGGTAAATATGTAAAAGAATTACAAAAGGGGGACATATCTTTGTTTCCATTCTACAGAGGAATTTACCTCTAAACTCAACCGGTATTGTTTTACCCAATATAATTATACGTCTGTTAACTGCTTCTAAATTATTCCCGGTTTTTTACTTTCAAGCAGTTCTTTGCTAAAACACACTAAAGTGGAAATCACTATAAAATACTGGGAGGTCAATTATGGTACACATTTTACTCATCTATACGCTTTTTTCCACTAAATCACTTTGTGTTTGCTCAGGCAATCGGGTTGCCAAAGCCGGTTTTGCTGGAAGGTCACAGACAATAGGTCTCTCTGTCTGTGAAATATGTGCAGAAGATTTTGTAGAGACAAAGCAGATTATACCGGTGAAATAATAATTTTAAAGAACAAGAGAGGTGTTCTATGAATAAGTTTATGTCATTATATATAGTTACCGGTATTTGTATTATGGTGTTGGCCTTCTCCGGAACAATTATCGCTCAGGATAATGAGTGTGATGTTATTGTGCAAGAGGGAGAACTTATACAGGATGCAGTAAATAGTGCGTCACCGGGAGATATTATTTGTGTTGAAGAGGGAGTATATGATGAAGATATCGAAATTACTACACCAGCAATCTCACTTGTATCAACAGATAATGAAGCGACACCGGTTCTTTCGGGAAACTCTTCCGGTGTTTCAATTACTGATGCCGATAATGTACTTGTGCAGGGATTTATTATCCGTGAGTATGATGACGATGGTATCTTAGTCGAAAACAGCAGCGGTGTTGTTGTCCGTGAGAATTCTATTAGTGAAAATGGAAATGGAATTTCTTCAACAGATTCACCTCATCTCTTAATCGAAGAAAATGAAATATATGACCAGGAATTGGGATTTCGTTCTGGATATGGTATCGATCTTGCCGGATCGGATTCAGTTCGAATAAAAAATAATCTGCTCACAGGCAATCGTGCTGAAGGGATTCAAATCGTCGAATCGAATCAGGTATTGGTGGAAAACAATGAAATTTCAGATAATGTCAGATCGGGAGTACTTCTCGAAAACTCGGATGGTGTTGTGATAACCGGGAATACAATTACAGGCCACACTCAGAATGGTATCTTTGCTGAAGAGTCCAGAAATTGTGTTGTGGAGGAGAATGTTATTGCTGATAACGTGTCGGATGGTGTAGTCTTTGAAGATTATTCACACTGGCCAAGTGTTCTTGATAACACGTTTTCGGGACACGCTGTCGATATTCTCATTAACCAATCTGCATTTGCTGAAATAAAAAATAACACTATGGAAAAAGGGGTGGTGATCGAACCGAACAATATCCGGTTCGATTTTGATGCCGGCAGAACCTATTACGATCTCGAAGTTGATAATAATACGGTTAACGGTGGAACATTATATTATGCTAAAAATACAGATGATCCAACGATACCCGCCGATGCTCAACAGGTTATTATTTATAATTCAACAAATGTAACTGTTTCAGATATGGATTTTTCGGATGTCTCGGTAGGTTTGCAGCTTGCGTACAGCAATGCCGCGGAGATATCAAATATATCGGCAGATAATCACACGAGGGATGGTGTCCGTTTAGTGGTTTCACGTTATGCAGCTGTTACAAACAATTCCTTTAACGAGAATGAGGCGCATGGGCTTTATCTTGAATCATCTGACACTTCAAATGTAACCAATAATAGTGCTACGAATAATGGTGAAAAGGGGATGGTGGCTTTCTGGTCGACTGGTAATGTTTTCTCTGATAATACCGCATCAGGCAACGGCGGCATCGGAATTCATCAATGGCATTCTCCGGATGGAAGAGTTCAGAATAATATCGCTGAAGAAAACAAAATCGGGATTCATGCCGAGCGGTCGAACAGAACTGTAATGCATAATAATATCGCAAATGAGAATGAGGAATATGGCCTTCGTTTGATTCTTATCCGTAACCCCGAAGTAACTGATAATGAGGCACGGCATAATGGCTGGGGTGGTATGAGATTCGGGAATGCCGAGTGGACCGGATTTATTACCGGTAATGAATTTACCGGTAATGGACGTGATGGACTGTGGCTGGAAACACTAAGCACTAGTAATAATGATATCACCATCGCTGATAATGTGTTTTCGGATAACGGCCGGCATGGAGTCTACCTTCCGCGTTCTGATGACACTTCGGTGCTTGAGAATACCATTGAACGAAATCAGGAAAATGGGATACATCTTGCGAACAGTCATATGGTATATATGATAGAGAATTCAATCAACGATAACGGCGGGTATGGAATATATATGAATAATAGAGTCAATCAGTTTGCGCGGGTTGAGGGAAATGTTTTGAGTGGTCATACCATTGATCTGCATATTGATGAGGTGAGTCAATCGAACCGTATTCAGGACAACTCATTCCAGACCGGAATCTTAATCACAGGTGATGAATTAGACCATTTTTCGCACAACATTTCAGATAACACTGTAGGTGACAAGGAGTTGTTTTATACCAGAAACGATGATGAGGTGAGTGTTCCCGATGATCCGGGGCAGATCATTGTTGTAAATTCCGACTATCTCGAAATAACTGATCATCATATTGAAGGTGTGGCCGCAGCAATACAGGTCGCTTATACCGATACAGTGTTAATTCACAATAGCACAATTAACCAAAATGTCGTCGGTGCTCATCTATTTAATAATGAATTGTACACAATAGACAACAATCTATTTCAAAACAATGGAACCGGCTTGATGTTGCAGGGGGAATTCGTTCCCGACACATTGGTAAACAATGAATTTGTAATTAATGATGTCGGTCTTGATGCAGACAACCTCGACGATGTCGCAGATGCCAGACATAACTGGTGGGGAGATGAATCGGGTCCGGGAGGCGGGATCGAAGATCCCGAAACAGGAACTATCGCCGACGGTGACGGTGATGTGATCGAGGGGTCTGTTCGATTCGATCCATGGCTCGGTGAAGGAACCGAACTT
>PWXV01000229.1 GCA_003568415.1 Ignavibacteriales bacterium | reverse complement strand
TCAATGTGGTGGATGCGAACACGCTCCGTGCTGCACAAAAGGATCCCGATCAGTATCGCGATCTCATTGTGAGGGTAGCAGGGTACAGCGACTATTTTTGCGATCTGGGGAAAGTATTGCAAGATGAGATTATTTCACGCACCGAACAGCAGGGGTTTTGAAGCTCATCATTGTAACGATTACAGCGGGATTTAATCAGAATATAAGAAAATAATCGTATTGTAACCCGGCTCCTTGTTTTTCGTATAATTCCTTACCGATTAATTTACCAACCTTAATAGGGAATAGTATGAAAAAAATTGTATTAATTATCCTGGTAAAGCTGCTCATCTTCTTTACACTAAGTGCAGAAGATATATATTCTGAAAATATATCACAAAAAGTAGATTCGCTTGTTTCTCTCCAGCACAATTCAGACGAACCCGGCGGTGTGATTGCTGTTCTATCACGCGACGTGGTTTTACATAAAAAGAGTTATGGCCTCAAAAATGTTGAACAAAATCTGGAAATCAATGAAAACACATTGTTTGACATTGCTTCCGTTGCTAAGCAGTTCACCGCTTTTGCCATTTTGATGCTCGAGGATGAAGGCAAGCTGAATCTGGATGATGATATACGAAAATATCTTCCGGACGTTCCGGAATACGAGTATAAAGTAACCATCCGCAATTTATTACAGCATACGAGTGGTATCCCGTCAACCGACGTGCTGCGGTTTTTTGCCGGGCTATCGTTGGATGAAAAATGGACGCAGGAGGACGAGATCGCGCTCATTCAGCGGTATCCATACCTGAACTTCAGGCCCAACTCAGCGCATGTGTATTCCAATGCGGGTTACTCATTGCTTGCGACGATTGTTGAGAGTGTCAGCGGACTTTCCTTCCCTGAATTTATGGCTGCGAGAATTTTTAAGCCGTTAGATATGAACGCCTCATTCGTGATGGATACGGAAAGAAGCGATGTAAGTAATTTTGCTGTTGGCTATAAGAAGGAAGACGATGACTTTGTTGCGTTTAGCAGCTTGAGTGACTTTAGCTATGGCGGCGGTAATATTTTCACCAGTCTCAATGATATTTTGCTCTGGGGACAAAACATTCTGTCCCCGAAAATCGGCAATAAGGATTTTTACCGGAAAATTTCTCAACCTTACAACACTCTCGAAAATGGCGATACCCTGTTTTATACGTACGGATTTTACGTTCGCGATCATAAGGGAATGAAAATGGTTGAACACAGCGGCGGAATCCCCGGCTTCAGAAACCAGTTCATGATTTTCCCCGAGGATGATACGATCATTATCCTGATGTTTAACAATGAAAGCATTAATACCCGCCGGCTGGCAACAGGTATAGCGGAAATGCTGTTTGCTGACAAATTGATCGATGAGATTCCCGCGCAACGGATCGCAATTGATATTGAAATGGAAGATGTGCGGGTATTTGAAGGAAGTTACGTGATGTCTGATGGCATGGAACTGAGTTTTGTTGCGGAACAGGATACCTTCTGGCTTGAACTGCCCGGCGATCAACGGTTTCAGCTTTTCGCAGAAAGCGATAATAAGTTTTTCCTCAAGGCGTTCGATGCACAGTGTACATTTGTTCAATCGGATGATGGATCGGTAAACGAGATGATATGGCATCAGAGGGGACAAGACCATTCCGCCGTGAGAGTGGAAGAAAGAATACCGTTAACACCGGATGACTTTCCGCCTTATGCAGGTATCTACTATCAACCCGAATTGGATGCCGAATATCTGATAGTTTTTGAAAATAACGAGTTGACATTGTATACTCCGAAAAATTTCAAAAAATACCTGGGATTTGACCATGTTGTTTTAAGCCATGTTAACGGCGATAAATTTTATACCGGACCTTTGGGTACACTTGAGTTTACGCGTGATGAAGATAACCAGATTAATGGATTTGTTTTGCTCAATGTAGGAAGATTGCAGAATGTAAGGTTTACATTATTGTCTACATAAAACAGAGTCGTGACAACAGCCGTTTGTTGCAACCTTGCTCCTGAAAGCGAAGCGTGAGCGAGTGTTTTTTTCAGCCGGCAGCTGATCCGTTGAGGCGGAAATCAATGAACATGGGCGTTTTTTGTCGGAATATAGCAAAAGTGCCTTGCTTTCTCTCACAAAATAAAAAGGCCGGATAATTTATGTCCGCCTTTTCTTTGCTCCGCAAGCGACCCGGTTTCTCTCATATTTGTTCAATTTCTTATATTATACTTTGTGTTTTCTTTCAGGTGCCCATATCTCCTCAGATTTTGTTTCCGGCCAATACTTTTGTCCGATCTTTCTTTCCAGTTTGATCAGGTAGCTTCCCTGCCCTTTCTGTCTTATGAATCTTATCGCTCTTCCCCCGGCATACAACAAGCTGGTAATTACTATAACCGCAAGTATAGTTTCTATCGGTTCGTTGTTCACATTATGTGAAAACTGGCTTCCCCATTCTATAAATCCGTGCAGAATACCGACTACATAGTATCCCATTTCTGTGCCGTACTTGTTTGTGAACTCTCTTGCGGTGAGGACGGAATAATCGTGGGAGATTTCCACTAACTTTCTGAAATTACTCACGACATCTATGGGTGTTGTCCAGACCCTGGAACCTCCGTTGACCGCTTTTCCCAAAGCACTCCCCGCTGATCCTGCAGCTATAATTCCTGCCGGTATGGATGCTATTTTCAGCACATATTCCGGTACCGTAAGTGTTTGCCTGAGTGCGTTTTTTATCTTTTTATTCATTCTCTTTTTCACCGTATAATTGCACATCGAATTTTAATAAAAACAATATTGATAAAGAAATCAATATAATCAATCCGATTGTATTGTGCGTTATAGAATTGGTGAATGGAACTGGGTAATAATTTTATTGCTATTATATTCAGCGTTCCGGCGTATTTTGCCGATTCCCTGTCCGGGCACTTTAGTGGAAGCAGAGCTGATGTTTATTAAAGGAAAAACCCTTGATTCTCAAATCGCCATCTTCTCAAATCACACTGGATTTTTAAAACAAATAAATCACAAACCCCAGAATCAACAGGAAAGAAAATGCTACATGCGTAAGCACGGTGAATTTTGCACCTGCCTTTAATGTATCCGGATTATTGTGATGTCTGAGAATTATGCCGGCAGCTTTCGGGAAAATGAATACGTAAGGAATAAGCGCAAGTAACAAAGCCCATGTACTTCCCGGAAAATAAATAAAGAGTAGAATAATGTTAGTTACAATGGCAAGCTGTACAAGCAGATATAAAACCGATGTGAAGCGCGTGCCCATGCGTGATGCCACCCCATGCTTGCCGCCATCGCGGTCGGCATCCAGGTCAATGAGCTGTCCTGCCAGCAGAATGGATGATGTGCTTAGCCCTGTTGCAGGCATCAGCAGAAGTACCATAGGATGAAAACCGATACCCTGCCCCACTGAAGCAATAAGAATGGCCATAGGCCCAAAAGCAAACCATACGAAAAATTCACCAAAACCCCGGTAGGCCAGTTTGAAAGGAGGGGCTGTATAATACTTGCTGAAAAAGGCCGAAAGCAAAAACAATCCCCACAAATGCGGCCATAATTCACTATCGATAAGGAATGTGAGTGCAACGGTTCCGATCAATGCTATCACCAGTCCGGCGCGGGCGAGGAAAAACATTTTTCCGAATAACCCGGGATTATCGAGCAATACACCGGAGCCGCCGCTGGCTTCGTTCCGGTGAACATTTACTTTATCGGTACCCTGAATGGTATCATAAATATCATTATACACATTGGTAGCTACGTGCAGGCCGATACCGATGATGAGAACAATGATAAAGTTTATAACCTCCAGGTAACCATTAATATAAACGCTCAATAGTGTACCGGCTACAATAGGGGCAATAATAGAAGTCAGAAATGGTGCCCTGACCATTTTTACGATGCTGGGTTGTGAACTCATAATAAAAGCAAGTATGAATGAGAAATTAAACATCATTAAAACATCCGTTAAACTGAAAGAGTTCAAATCAAGTGCTGGCGTAATCCAAAAGGCGATTAGAGGAAAATAACCGGATTATTGTATACTTTCCCCCATACCCTCCAAACATTGCTATTCATACCCTAAATACCTATCTTCAAAAAGAACCATCCGTTACATAAACGAAATCGCTCGTATACCTTGCGGAGGGTGCTGTGGATAAATGTGGTATCCGGTTTTTTCTGTACAGTAGTATTGTTGTTATTTTTCTTCTCTCTCCTTTGTTTTCCGGAACCGGTAAAGCTGCCGATTTACGATCCCGGGAAAAACCTCCCCATCAACACAGTATTATGAAATGGACCATCGATGACGGCCTGCCCGACTATTTGATTAATGATATTTTACAAACGAGTGACGGATATCTCTGGGTTGCGACGGAGAGGGGGGTAAGCCGCTTTGACGGCGTTGCTTTTTGGACGATTGATCGGAAATCTCATCCTAAACTTCTATCCAACCGCATCTCCTCTTTGCTTGAAGATAGCAACGGCAATGTTTGGTTTGGTACGCAGGGGGGAGGACTTTATACATTTGCCGGTGACAGCCTCTCACGGTTCACCGATGACATGGGGTTGCCGACTAATTTCGTAAATACACTTGCTGAAGATTCCACGGGAACAATATGGGTCGGAACGGACGGCGAAGGGCTCGGCCGGATACTGCCGGATACGATTATCACCTATTCCGAAAATGCGGGATTAAACAGGCACGTGAATAGCTTAAGTGTAGATTATGAAAACGTGCTGTGGATTGGAACGCTGAATGGACTATATTATTTTAGAAACGATTCTCTTTTAGTTTTTCCCGATAATGATCGTCTCCCTTCACGCAATGTGCGTGACATCTATCATCATAAATCCACGAAATGGATCGCGACTGCCGGTGGACTTGTGGTTATTCGCAACGGCGTGGTGGAAGATATCCCGGTGACCGGAAGTCCGACGGTTATCGAATCAGTAATCCGGGATAATGCAGGAAACATATGGATCGGAACGCAGGCCGATGGTGTATACAAGAAATCACCCTCTTCAACTTCCAGGTTTTTATACCACGAACCTTCCGAGTTCAATCGTGTGGCCACAGTTTACTCAGACCGGGAGGGAAATATCTGGGTGGGTTTGGAACGTATAGGTCTGGTTCGCCTCCGGGATGAAGTGTTTACTACGTATTCTACGCTTGACGGACTCTCCGACAATAACGTCTTTTCCGTAACCGAGGGTGATAATGGACAGATGTGGATTGGCACCACAGGTGGTCTCACTTCTCTTAAAGTCTACGAAGTCAAGAATTTTCTGACGACAAGCCGGACGGCCGATAAAGTAGTCACAACAGTATGTGTCGACAGAGAGAGAGTGGTGTGGCTGGGTACAATCTCCGGACAATTAATGAAAATGGAGGATGAGGATCTGGTCTCCATTGAATTACCCGGATCCTATGGTATCCCGATCTGGGTACTTTATGCCGATAGTAAAGGAGGACTTTGGGTGGGTACTGCCCGGGGCCTTTATCATCTGCACAACGGAGAAATGCACCATTACGAAGCACATTATGACCAACTTACAAATAACGATGTAAGAACGATTGTCGAGGATACGCATGGTAATATCTGGATAGGGACTTCTTACGGTCTCAACAAGTTTGCCGGCGGAAAATTTATACATTATACAGATGAAGATGGACTTACAAATCCGGTAATAGTGTCGCTTTATACGGATGATAACAGCGATATATGGGTGGGTACATTGGGTGGTTTGTGGAGACTTCGAAACAATCAATTCTATGAGTTCTCGATGGAGCATGGACTTCCGGATGAACAAATAGGCACTATTCTTGAGGATGACCACGGTTATCTCTGGCTCGGGAGTCAGCAGGGAATCTCGAGGATTGAAAAAATAAAACTTAACGAATTCCTCGACGGAAATCTTTCGGCTGTGCCCATAAAAGTATTCGGGAGTGAGGAAGGAATGCGGAGTTCACGGATGAGAATCACGGTAAACCCGAGCGGATGGAAAGCGCACGACGGAACGCTATGGTTTGCAACAAATGAGGGCATCGCAACAGTCGATCCTTCTGTTATTGAGCCCAATCCCGTTGCTCCGCCCGTGCACATTGTTTCGATGCGGGTCGATCGATCCATCAAGAGAGGACTTACATCCGATGTACCGGTGGAAGTTGGTACTTCACATAATGAAATTGAAATTATGTATTCTGCCCCTACATTTGTTAACCCTGCGAAAACTATTTTCTGATATAAATTGAAGGGTTTAAGTACTGACTGGGTCGATGCGGGCACACGCCGCAGCGCATACTTCAGCAGGTTGCCTCCCGGCGAATATACCTTTCACGTTATCGCGGCGAATGAAGACGGCGTCTGGAACGAGACCGGCTCATCGCTTGCGCTTGTTGTTCCGCCGCCGTACTGGATGACGTGGTGGTTTCGATCCATTATTATATTTATGTTTCTTTCCATCGGACCGGCAATTTACTTCCGCCGTGTTGCGTTATTGCAAAGAAAACATTCACGGCAGCAGGAATTTTCAAATCGTCTGCTCAGCTCTCAGGAAACCGAACGAAAACGCATAGCGGCGGAGCTGCACGATAGTCTCGGACAGAACATTATAATAATAAAGAACAGGGCGCTCCTGGGTAAAAAAGCGGGTACGGATGCGGTAATGGTATCCGAGCAGCTCGATGAAATCATCAATACCGCAGGGACGACACTCGAAGACATGCGGAAGATAGCGCACAACCTTCGTCCGCTTAACCTGGAACGGTTTGGATTGACGGAGACAATTTCCCATACCATAAAGAATGTCGGTGCTTCATCGGGAATCGAGGTGCAGGCAAACCTCGATCCGATCGATACCATTCTTGCACCGGAGGTTGAAATCCATGTGTTCCGTATTATTCAGGAAGCGTTGACCAATATCGTCAAACACGCCGGTGTATCGACTGCTTCAGTAACTATCAGGAAAAGGGATGGATCGGTCTCTATTGTAATTAAGGATAACGGGGTAGGATTTAGTACATCGAAAAATTCAAAGAGGAAGGGTGTCGGCCTCGATGATATCGAACAGCGGGTAAGTCTTACCGGCGGGCGACTTACCGTTGATTCAAAACCCGGAAGAGGAACTGCGGTCAGAGTACTCATTCCGATACCGGAGAATACGTCATGACGGATAAACCTGTTTCTATTCTTATAGCCGACGATCACCCCGTTGTGCGGAGCGGTATCAGGTCTGTTCTTGATATGAGTTCTGAATATCGGGTTGTTCACGAAGCAAGCGACGGAGCCGATGCGATACGATTAATCCGTCAATCAAAACCCGACATCGCGATTCTCGATATCGAAATGCCGGAAAGAGACGGTTTCGCGGTTGCCGAATATGTTAAGAGTGAAGATATGACCGTCCGAATCATTTTTATGACTATGCACAATGACGAACAAACGTTTTACAAAGCGATGGATCTTGGCATCCAGGGATACGTGTTGAAAGAGAATGCCGTTGCTGATGTTGCGGATGCCGTCCGGTCTGTAATGGACGGAAAATATTTTATTAGTCCTACCCTTTCCGACCATCTTATGCGCCGGACTTCATCATCTGCAAATAGTATACAGCCGGTTACTATCATCGATAATCTAACCCCTTCCGAAAGAAATATCCTTAAGCTCATATCCGAACAGAAGTCAACGAAGGCGATTGCCGATGAGTTGTTTATCAGTCCGAAAACGGTAGAAAAACATCGCAGCAACATTTGCGCCAAGCTCGATCTCCACGGCGCGTACGCCCTCCTGAAGTTTGCCTTCGAAAATAAAAAAATAATCTAATCTGCCGGGAAATTCATTTCTATCTCTCCCCTTGAGGAATATACATGGAACCACGTACGTAAATACGGGTTATTCTGTATTGTACTTTTACCTTTACGGGGTTACCTTTTTTCAATAAAGTAATATTCGGCTCAATTAAGTACTAATCTGCAATACTTACCAATTTTCGGGAGGATTTATCATGAGTTCATATTTACAGATAACAGGCATAATACTTTTAATTTTTATATTGTTTTGCACAATTCCCATGTTTTCCCAGGATGCAAGCTCAGAAGACAGACTCTCCCGGATGAGGGATATTATTGATAACAATGATCTTGTCTTTATCTGGAGTCAGGGAGAAAATCAAAATGAACATTACAGCTATCAACGGATTTATAATCTCGATATGACACAGTCCGAGGTAGATCAACGGCTTGTGCCGGGTGAAATTCAATCCGATTCACTCGTTACCGGAAACCGGCAGATGGCCGTGGCGACCGGTAATTTCCTTGGTGGAAGATTTAAGAATTTCGTGGCTGCATGGCCCGGACCTGATAATACTATAACGGTCACGATTCCTGAAATAGATTCCAATACCCTGAGTCTGAGCGATGGATACAGGTTATCGTTACCGGGTCCACTTGCACCGTTCGGATCCCGAAAAATACATCTTGTGACGGGAGATTTCTTCGGGTCGAACAGATCGGATGAATTTGTAGTAGCGTACCAAGGTGCAGACAGCACAGTTCATCTTCAGCTATTTTCGTTTGATAGTGGGAGTCTCTTGCCGCAATCGCGCGGTACTATTAATGATGAAAAAATCTTCATTTATGATGGCACCCGTCATGATAACTGGGATATTGTGTCGGGCGATTTTAACGGTAATGGATATCATGAGATAGCGCTGCTATTTGTAAAACCTCTTGGCGGTCGTAACTGGGCTTTAACCGCTAAAATTTATTCAGTAAATCAGCAGGGAGAACTGATTCCGGAAGTGTCTAAAGAAATATTCTATCGTCCTTATGACATTCCTACCATCAATGTATCAGGCGCCAGCGGCGATTTCGATAATGATCCATCTATGGAGATCGCGTTTGGATTCACTTTTTCTCAAGAAGGATTCGAAGACGATACCTATGTATATATTCTTGACGTACAGGATAATCTGAATACAATCGTTACAGATGCTGATAACCGTATTGCAATAAATGCCCAAAACGAAAGTGAGATAACACCCATTAATGTAGCCGCCGGCGATCTGAATGGTGACTACCGGGATGAAATTGTT
>PWXV01000324.1 GCA_003568415.1 Ignavibacteriales bacterium | reverse complement strand
TCGGTGGATACGAAGAATAAAAC
Organism: Ignavibacteriales bacterium; assembly: GCA_003568415.1. Taxonomy (GTDB): domain Bacteria; phylum Bacteroidota; class Ignavibacteria; order T3Sed10-11; family T3Sed10-11; genus T3Sed10-11. The sequence continues at coordinate 77,512 of PWXV01000324.1, read as the reverse complement.
ACTTATCGTCCGCGGATATGCGATTATGGGCGGGGTTGAAATATCGAATTAATGACCGGGATTATTTATTCATAATTATCGGGAGGAGATATGCACGATCTCATGGTTCGTTGTATTATTTTGTTTTTTGTTATAAATATCTTGATGTTATCTACTCTTGGCATCACTGATCAAAACAATGCGATAGTTATTCACAATGTACAGATTTTTGACGGAGAGCAGATCATCGATGAGCTATCGGTTGTTGTGATCCGTGATGGGAAAATATATGATGTAAGAAACGATTTACCGGATTTACCGGAGTCCGTCTTCATTGACGGTAATGGTAAAACTTTATTACCGGGGTTGGTAGATAGTCATGTCCATGTGTACGGAGAAGTACTTGAGCCGTCCCTTGTATTTGGTGTGACGACAGTGTTTGATATGTTCAGTCAGCCGGCTATGGCTGCACAGTTGCGGAAAGAACAGCATGAAACGGGAGCAGTATCCCGGGCCGATCTGTTTTCTGCCGGAATTCTGGTCACGGCACCCGGCGGACACGGAACACAATACGGATTGCAAATACCGACCATCGATGATCCCGATGCTGCTGCTGCATTTGTAGAAGACCGGATCGCCGAAGGATCCGATTACATCAAAATCGTATACGATGACGGCAGTTCATATGGTATCGACTTTAATACCCTCGATAAAGAGACGCTCGCCGCTGTTATACGGGAAGCACACCGTCGGGATAAACTTGCTGTCGTTCATATCAGCGAATTAGAGGATGCACGGGATGCAATCGAAGCAGGTGCCGATGGACTGGTACATATATTTCATGACCGGGCTGCCGATCAAGCGTTTATCGATTTAGTTGTTGAGAACGACGCTTTTATAATTCCGACATTAACGGTATTGGAAAGTGCAGGTGGTACACCGAGCGGAGCATCCCTCCTTGAAGATCCACGGCTCGAACCATATATCTTAGTTGATGAGCGACAGAATCTTCAAACCGCTTTTCCTGTCGGTGATTATCCCGATACTTCGTTTCATAATACATTGGAAAATACACGCATGCTGCACGAAGCTGGAGTCCGCATACTTGCAGGAAGCGATGCACCGAATCCCGGTACAGCGCACGGTGTGAGTATTCATCGTGAACTTGAGTTACTAGTTCAGGCCGGACTGTCGCCGCTTGAAGCACTGAGATCGGCAACGTCGGTTCCGGCTCAGGCATTCGGGTTGAACAACCGGGGACGTATTCTTCCCGGTTACCGTGCAGACCTTCTGCTTGTAAACGGAAATCCGATTGACGATATTACAGCAACCCGTGATATTGTTGCTGTATGGAAGTTGGGTGTACAGGCCGACAGAGAAAGACAAAAAGAAAGAGTTGAACAACAGCTTGCCGATCTTGAACGAGCAGAAGAGCCGCCGCCGGGACTCGATGACGGCCTCATATCCGATTTTGAAGACGGTACGATCTCGGCAGCATTCGGATCCGAATGGGATGAATCGACCGATGCGATGATGGGTGGTAATTCTACCGTGGAAATGGAAATTGTTGAGGGTGGAGCTCCTGAAAGCAATTACTCACTTTTATTATCCGGGAGAATAGATGATTCCTTTCAGAACCCGTGGGCTGGAGCAATGTTTTTCCCCGGCTTTGAACCGATGTGGCCGGCAAACCTTTCATCAAAATCGGGTATTTCATTCTGGGCACGGGGTGACGGTCGGACATTTTCTATATTGTTTTTCACACAAAGCCGCGGGATGATGCCGGTGTTTCAATCATTTACCGCAGGTGATGAGTGGGAGCGATTTTATTTCGATTTTTCATCGTTCGACGGTATTGATGGTAGTGATGTCACCGGTATCGTTTTTTCAGCCGGACTCCCGGAGGGACCGTTCGAATTACAATTAGATAAAATCAGTCTTGAATAATGCATCCTATTATTGAAAATAAAAAATTCCTTGCAGGATATTTTTTTCTCTGGATAGTTCTGGGGATTGCATTCGTATCATTTCTGGTCCCTCCCCCAACTGCACTTTGGTTGTATACCTCGGCGTATGCAATTCCCTTGTTCATTATATATGGTGGAATAAGTCTCTCTGCGTGGTATGTATGCAAATTTTTCCCCATCAGAAAAACAGGCATCGTCAAACTTGTTTTAATTCTCGGAGCCGCCGCTTTCATCAACAGCTCGCTCTGGTTTTTAATAGCCAGCGAATGGAGTAACCTTTTCGGCGAAATCTTTATCGCAGTCCCTGAAGATCCGTTTACCGTGCTCAACACCCGCTTCTTTTTTATAGTAGGTTTTACGTTGTACCTTCTGTCCGGTGCGGGACACTACCTCGTCATTCTCCATGATGAAGCACAAGCAGCACAACGCCGTGTGATCGAATCGACTGTCCTTGCCCGTGAAGCGGAGTTAAAGGCGCTCCGGTCACAGATTAACCCGCACTTTTTATTTAATAGCTTGAATTCCGTCAGTGCTTTAATATCCACCGATCAGAAGGCAGCCCGGCGAATGACCGAATTACTTGCGGATTTCTTCAGAAAAAGCCTTGAAGCCGGAAGAAAACCGTTCATAACACTCAGGGAAGAGCTTGAGCTTGCTTCCTATTATCTCGATATTGAACGTATTCGATTCGGTCATAGACTCGAGATTGCTATGAAAGTCCATGAACCATGTTTATCGAAAACCGTACCGCCGCTCATATTGCAACCGGTCGTTGAAAATGCAGTCAAACATGGCATTGCACATCTCATCGACGGCGGAACGGTTACCATAAGAGCACGGTGTGGAAAAAAATCATTGACCGTTACCGTCGAAAACCCCTGCGATCCCGACCGCCCGAGAGGCATCGGAAACAAACTCGGACTCGCTAATATCCGTGACAGGTTACAAACTGTATACGATACAAAAAGCAATATCAAGATTAAAGAAGATAGCAATATATTTCGAGTTGATATTTCAATAAACGAATAATCAATGAATAAAATCAGAACCATCATCATCGACGACGAAGAGCTTGCACGAAGTATAATCCGCGAACATCTCGATGAATATCCCGAGGTTGAAATCGCTGCCGAATGCGCCAACGGCTTTGAGGCGGTGAAGGCGATTTCGGAATTTAAGCCCGAACTGATCTTCCTCGATATCCAGATGCCGAAGATCAACGGCTTCGAAGTTCTCGAGTTGTTACCTGAACCGCCAAATGTGATCTTTATTACCGCATACGATCAATACGCACTGCAGGCATTCGATGTCCATGCAGTTGATTATCTTCTGAAACCCATCAGCAAGGAACGGTTCGACGAGGCATTACAACGGGCGAAAGTAAAAATTGAGCGGAACACAAAGGATGATATTACACCGGTTGTTACCGCGGCGCATAAAAAACAACAACCGATCGGGCGTGTGTTAGTGAAAGATGGTGCGAACGTCCACGTGATCCGGACGAACGACATCGACTACATTGAAGCGAAAGATGATTATATTGCCGTCAATGCAAAGGGCAAATCCCATCTGAAACATTACCGCTTATCGGATCTCGAAGAAGAACTCGATCCGGCGCAATTTGTCCGCACACACCGTTCATATATAGTGAATATCGACCGCGTATCGAAAATTGAATTGTATGCCAAGGATAGTCGAATCGCAATTTTAAAAGACAGAACCAGGATACCGATCAGCAGGGCGAATTATAAGAAGATACAGGAGATGCTTTAGATAGAATAGTTGGGAAATATCTCTTCCGGTTGTTTTCCGGTAAGTTTTAGATAAAGTGCATCCGGACACAACTCAACATTCACAATGTCCTCATCATCACATAATCCACTTCCGTTTCTTTCACAATCTCAAATCCTGCCCGTTTATACAGATTCTTTGCCCGGTTCCTTTTATCGACACTCAGCGAAACGGCACGATGTCCTCGTTGTTTCGCTTCCTGTAAAAACAGAGCTAATAATTGTTGACCGATTCCCCTGTTGCGGTATTCCGGTATCACCGCCATTCCCAACTCCGGCGTGTGTTCATCAACAAATCCGTATCCTTTGTTTTGCTCATCAAATATTCTTCCCCAGATCGCACCGATTGCTTTTGTATTTTCATGACACAAAAATCCGAAATCGCCTTCCCTTCCGAAACCATTTATATATTTTGCAAGTTCCGGTAAATCTATTACCGATTTGGGATAAGGATCTTCTCCACCGCGAACAAACAGTGAAAGGTAAAACATTTCCCGGAGTATCGGATAATCATCGGCAATAAGATTTCTAAAGTGCAATTTCATTCGTACTAAATAAGATAATTTTATATGATATGCAACAAAGAATTTATGATTACGTATTTACTGATACCTGCAACATAAAGAATTTCAAAATGACATCCAATCAATAATTAATATCTTAAGACGCTAAAGTTTTATAAACGAGGTTTAGATATGAAATACTTCATAGTCATTCCGTTCCTGATATGTTTCGCATTCATTGCGTGCAATCAGGAGCAGCCGGGACGTGAAACGGTTCTTGACGGAATAGTAACGATTTATGATGAGATAATCTACGAAGTTCCCGAGGTGCCACGTTGGTGCGAGCGGCTCGGTCTTGAAGGAAAGCGTATTCCCATCGGTGATGCAGAACTGTACGTTGAAACAGACGGTGAGGGGATTCCGATGGTGCTGATCAACGGCGGACCGGGAGGAACACATCACTATTTTCATCCGTATTTTTCCCGTGCCGCTGAATTTGCGAAGGTCATATATTACGATCAACGGGGTTGCGGGCTTTCGGATTATGAACCGGGCGACGGATACACCATACAGCAAGCTGCCAATGATCTCGAAAACCTTCGAAAAGCACTTGATCTTGAACAATGGGTTGTGGTGGGATATTCTTATGGCGGATTACTGGCACAATTGTATGCTACGCAATTCCCTGAAAGTCTTGCCGGACTTGTTCTTGTATCTTCTGCGATCAGTGCGCACGTCGAACTTGAACCCACCCGGCAGTACGATTTCATCAGTGAGGAAGAACAGGACCGGATGCAGGAAATAAATCAGATGCCCGGTCTTACCCGCGAACAAAGAATATTCAACAGATATTTAAACGGTGACTGGAAACGGCAGACCTTTTACCGGCCGTCAAAAGAACGCATTACTGAACTTGCACGGTATGAATGGATACACGACAGAGGATTCAGGGAAGGTATAATCGGAAGCATGCGTCCCCTCGATCTCGAAGGTGCCTTTCACCGGTTTCCTGTTCCAACGCTTATATTTGAAGGCAAATGGGATCTTACGTGGAATACCGACAAACCGGAGGTAATTCACAATAATCATCCCAATGCCGAAATGATTGTATTTGAACAGGCAGGGCATAGTCCGTATGCCGATCAACCGGATGAATTTTTCAGCGAGTTGCAGAAATTCGTTGAGTCGTTGGATGAAATCCCGGACGATGAAATTACACGTTGGAGAGAATATCATGCCGAATGGCGGGCAGAAGTTGCACAACGGGACACATCGCTTGATTATTTGCTCAGAACAAGCGGCTGGGGAGCACAGTCAAGCGAACGGATTGCCTATGCCGTTTCCGTTGATGATATTCCGGAGCGACTCGCGTTATGGAATATATTGCGCATAGGATTTGCTTTTTATGATATCGGAGATTACAGAAATGTCCTTGATGTATTTAAGAAAATGGAACTGGCAGTCGCAGATATTTCAGACAATAATGATGATAGTGATCTTTCAACGGCACTGTTATGGCAGGGACATATGCTCGACTTACTTGACCGCCGCGATGAAGCTGTTGCTGTATACAACCGGGTTGTTGAGATTGATTACCGGGGGAGACATCAACATTCACAATATGGCTTGGTATTCAAACCTGCAGAATATGCATCGGAACGAATTGAGACACCGTTTGAAAAGATAGAAAACACATTACAATTTTGATAGGTTGTTATACATCTGCCGGTTGTGCATCATACCCATTCTCACACAGCCATCGTGCAAATTGTCCGGTAAAGCCGTGCGTCACGTACACTTTTTGGGCTCCCGAAAGGCGCACGGCTTCGTTCAAACCATCCCAGTCTGCGTGGTCTGAAATCACAAAACCGGTATCGGCATTCCGCATGAAAGGAGCCCCCTGCGTCGCCATCCAGCCGGATGCGTAGGCAGTGGAATATTCACCGGCATGATCAAGCCAGCCGTTTCTCATTGCATTCGGGGGAATGATAACGAGGGCGGTTTTCAGTTCTTCATTCAAAACTGATTGTGATAGTATATTAACTTCGGGTATTCGTATTCGTTCCCGGCGAAACAGTTCGTTTATCTGTTCAATGGCAGGATGGACATAAACGGGTCCGATTGAAGTATTGATAGAAGCCAGCAATCGCTGCGCCTTGCCAAGCGAATATCCGAACAGCACGCTCGTGATTTTATTCTGCTTGTTGTTTTGCCACCAATCATTTATATCATTTATTACTGTCGCACTATCGTTCCATCGATAGAGGGGCAGACCGAATGTAGATTCGGTACAAAAAACATCGCACCGGGCAGGTTCAAACGATCCTGCAAGCGGGTCGTGTTCCAGTTTATAATCTCCGGTTACAACCCACACTTCACCGCCATATTCAACTCGTACCTGCGCCGAACCTATCACGTGACCTGCCGGATGCAATGAAAATCGAACACCGTTAATTATTATCTCTTCATCGTACTCTACTGCTTGTGTCGATATTTTTTTACCGAGTCGATGGTGCAGGATCGGAACGGTTAATCTGTGTGCGAGATAATGTTTGTGTCCGCGCCGGGCATGATCGGCATGTGCGTGGGTAATGATCGCACGGTCAACCACACGTTTCGGGTCGATATAGCAACCGGCCCGGGCACAATAAATTCCGCGATCTGTAAATTCGAGAAGCTGAGTCATTTCGTAAACTTTATAATTTCATTGTTTGTTACATCAATATACGATAATCATTAAACAATTATCAATAATAAATTAAATGCGTTATCTGGTAACAGGAAGGGTAAAACCGGGCAAAACAAAATCCCTGCAGCGTGCAATTGAAAACCGCACGCTCGGGAGGGGATCGATCGCAGGCGGTGAATACATCCGTGATATGCACCAGGCACGCCTGCTCGATAACGGAGATGTACGTTGGGTAGAAGTATGCTATTGCCCCACCCCGTTAATGGAGGAAATCCCCCACTGGGAGGAATACTTCGACCTCACCGACATCCGCGACGCACACGCTCGTCACAAGTGTAAAGACGAGACGGGCGAAGAGCCGTGGGCATGTTCCGATTGCGATTGTACGAAAAAGCTTGAAGAAAAGATGGAGGGTTGGGGGGAGAAGTTTTTGAGGAAGTTAGAGGAATTGTAACTATACCTCATCAATAAAGATAGTTTCCACGAATCAATTTTGTTAATAAATATATTTATCGTGTTTATTGGATGCATCCCTAACCCCGCACGAAACAGGATTTTTACCCAGTCCCTGATTGGGATCCGTATCGGATATCGGTATTAATAATATAATACCATTATCCTTTTTAATTTCTACCTCTTCGATTCCTTCAAGATAAGTTTTCGGTACAGTAACACCTTTATCGGTTACTTTTAATTTCATAATTATCTCATCCACTGATATATTAATATTATAAAGATATACAAAATGTAATCTGAATGCCTTATGATATGGTACTTGTGGAGGGCACATCTAACTCTCTTACTACTTTCCGAATGTGGATTTAAAAAAACCAGAGGTTTTCAAGTTAGCTTGAGTGAGAAATTAAAGCAATATTGAAAATCATCAATAATAATGATGTGCATAAATTAATCCCGTTACTTCCAATTTCTCCAGTAAATCCCTCCTTTCCCGGGCGAGATTTTTCAATCGTCGTTTTTTGTACGGCGTAATTTCTGCTACCTCAAGAACAATTCCGGCTAATTTTTTAATGCTCTCTATATCTGATAAAACTAACTTCTGCAAACGAGTGATATTTTTCTGTGAAATATGGGATTGTTTTAAATATCCGAATATCTCGTCTTTTTTCTCAATCTCTTCTCTTTCTTTCTTCGGCATCCGGGTACATTCTTTACATATATGTTTTGAATGTCCCTTTCCTGAAAATTTTTCGTTTGGTCTGTTACGACCGCAAATTCTGCAATATTGTCCCATATTTAATTTTTCATAACTTGTTCGACTGATTTTTTTATATGATTAATAATTGCAATCAATCCATCCGCACTTGCTGGAGACAGGTTCACGTTCAATCCGGTTTTATAAATAAAATATAAATCGGCATTTACAATATTTTGGGGAGATTGGTTGTTGAACACCCGTATTAACAATGCAAGCATTCCCTTCATTATTAGTGAATCGCTGTCGCCCCAGAGATATATCTTATTATCGTTGTAATCGGTTCTAATCCATACATTCGACTGGCATCCTTTTATCCGGTTTTCTTCACTTCTGAGATTATCTTCGGGCGACTCAAGTCGTTTTGCCAGATCGACAATATACCTGTACTTTTCCGTTAAATCATCCCTGGACGAGAGGTCATTAATGATTTGATCCTGAATCTCATTTATGGTCACAAGAACCTCATTGATTTCTATTGTATATGTTCGGGAATGCCCGTCTCATACGGATTCTTCTCGTCTGTGCTCCACTCAAACCATCCGCCGTCAAACACGGATATGCGTTCCCATCCGAGAAGATATGCATTAAAGAAAGCTTCGCTCCCACGCCAGCCCGTGCCGCAATAAAACGCGTTATGTTTATCTGGGGTAATACCGAGGTCTCTCCATTTATTTTCAATCTCGTGATATTCACGGTTTGTATGATCGAGGTTCCGGTAGTTCTCCATATGATATGCATCGCTTCCGCAATCCGCAAATACAGCTCCGGGAATTCTTCCCTTCTTTTCTATGTAATGATAACCGCTGAATTCGCCGATATATTCCCGCCAGCTTCTCATACATACGAGGTTTTTGTCATCGGCTTGCAGAATCACCTTCGCCTCGGGAAGATCGACAACAAAATCCGGACGGGAGGGGATCTCAGCACCGAAATCCGTAACCGGATGTTTCTTACCGTCTTCGGTCGTCGTTTTAAATCCCTCATCGAGCCACGACTGTAATCCGCCGTTGAGAACGCGGACATCTTTCACACCGGCATATAACATAATGAATGCGCAACGGAATGCACCTAATTGTCCGGCACTGCTGCCGGGAAACGGGTCGTCATAGGTGGGATGCGAGAAGTTACCGTACAGAATAACCGTTGTATCATGCGTAATGCCGAGATATTCGAATACCTTTTTCAGCTCCTCCGGTGATCTGCGGTTCCAGGTTTCGGTGGATTCCAGCCAGTTCGTGTCCAGATCGATTGCACCCGGAATGTGAGCTTTTTCATAATCTGCTCTGTTTTGGTAATGTGAATGACAGATAACAAACTTGTCGTTTGAATAGTCCTGAACCTGTTTGTTCGATAGCAGATCATTCAGCCAGACAGGGGGAACTAAATTGCCATAATTCGGTAAATGCTCAATTGGAAGATTTTCCTTCTTACTCCACTCATCAACAAACCTATGATATACACTCACCTCCGGAAAACCGGCTTTCATAAACTGCCGGGCAACACGTTCAGTTTCTTCTTCATCATAGCCATAAACAATCAGCTTTTTTTCCGGAGTAATCTCTTTCGATTCAACTATTTCAATCCATTCAATGTAATTCATCCACTTTGCCGATACGTTTCTTGCACCTTTTATATGGCCGCCCCGGTGTTCATTCCGAAGTATCCAGCCATTATAGGCATCGACCGGGCGAACATCTATTAATCGTATATCGGGGTTTTCTAATTGATTCGATAATTCGTTTGTTGCAATTCGAAGGATTTGTTCCTGCATTGTACCTACCTAAACTTGAACATATATATTATTTATAGGAGATGATATTAGCAGAAAGTTACATTGAAGCGTTGCCAATGTCAAGCAAGAGATAAAAAATCAAATACTATGATTTCTTACCTGTATATCGGGACGTCAAACATACCATCCGTCAGATGACGAGCACTATTCTGATTATATTCCGATACATGTTTACGCATTACGAATTCAAAACTTCCCGAACAACGTAATACCGTCATATCGCAATTATCGATTGTGATGGTTCCCGAAGAATCGGCATCGGTCAATTCAGCCACCCCCAACCAGTCGGTTCCGAATGCCGAATAAGAACCCTGTTCTTTACCAATGATATAGGTACCGCGACCCTCGAAATTATCAATGGCTATGCTTATCCTTTGCCATGCCATTTCCGCTCTCAGTCGTAACCGGGTACCGGATAATTTGCTGATATATGCGGATGGTACCCGGTTTGTTATTTCAATGTTTTCTGTTTCAGAGCCATCTATCGTTACGTTTAGGTAAGATGCAACCGGCGAAGCAACCTTCCTGCCCTCTTTCGTTTTCCGGTATGTACCTCTGATGAATTCACCCTGTAATATAAGCTCCCCATCACGAATCCTGTACTCAACACTATCGATCGTGAGAATGGGATGTGCCCGGTGTTCTACGATCATAACACCATCCGAAGTATGTTGAATTTCGGATATATATTGTGTTTCAATAAGAGTTATTTCCCCGGTCGAACCCTCTACTCCCAGTGGATGCATACTTCCGTCAGCTGCTATGCTCCACCCGCTATACACTGATTCTGGTCCCGGGAACGCCATCGGTGAAACGTCGACCTTGTACCATTCGCCGATTAAACGGGGATCGATATCTGTTTCAATGACATCGAGCGGTGACTGACAACCGGAAAATAAAATAAAAAAGAAAATAAGTACAGAAATTTTCAGTTTGTACAAAATCATACTGCGTTACTCCATCTTTATTGTAATTTCTTCGGTTGTAAATTCATATTCATCCAGCACAAAACCGTCCTGAAGGTATTCAACGGTGAAGGTAAATTGCCCTGCAGATTGCGGTCCGGTGTTCAGCACTAAATTCAATTGATCGGGCACCGGGCGATCTCCGGTCAAAAATTCGTCCGGTGAATACCGATGATACCCGCTGGTATGATATAGAACAATGAAATCAAATAACGCGACGAGATTATCGCCGGCTGCATACTCACCGGTAAAATCTCTGTCGCTGAATATACGGATATCCTTTATTTTCTCGTCGGACACTGGAATAACTGGTGAACAGGCATATGCTGTTGAAATAAAAGGATTCTGTATATGACTATGCTTATTTGAAAAATAATACTCGGCGACCGGATGCATGGTGATCGCAAACTCATCGAATCGCAAGGTATCTGAGTCCATTATCAGAAGCTGTATTTCTGTGTTCAGTGTATCGAGGAATGCAATTTTATTTATTTCGGTAATAAAATCAGTTACCTTGAATCGATCTTTAAATGGTCCGCATCCATCCCCCGGAATTTCGCACGTGATAAAAGCAAATGCGATTATACAAGTTACGAACGAAAGATATAGAATAGTTTTCATTGTATTTTACATTTCCTCAAATACCATTTCAAAAACAAGATAATGTTCAATTCCGAATTCTTCACCCCACAAGAGTACATCGCTTCCGCTCGCTTCCACCGAACAATAATGTTTTATACCATCTTCCTCGTAGGGCAACATATAGGTTAGAAGATAAAACGATTCTCCCGGAGACAGCTTCGTTTCCGGCTGCATCGATGCATATCGCAAACTGTAATCGTCGGATTGAATTGCATCGTATTCTCTTTTCACGGTCAAACCGGGAAAGTTAAAGTTCATCCGCAAGGTATTTTCCTCGCTCAATTCGGAGACGATCCTGATTTGAAATGTGTCACCGGTAACACGCTGCAGATGAGGTGCCGGAATTTCGGCGGAGTTGAACACCGTCGATGTATCTTTTATCTCACCGTCCCATATTTCCTTTGCGGTGAGACGGTAGGTTTTTCCATCCAAACCTTCTCCCTCAAAATCGATTTTTAAATATTCGATTCCCAAAAAGAAAGTAATATCCCGTAGATCTCTGTCTATATTTGCGGGGTCCCTGATGAGTTTAATTTCCCCGGCATCAACTGATGTTATATGAAATGCCGCTGAAAATCCGGCAAGAAATATAAATATAGTAACTATCTTTTTCATAGATATTCTCCTCCCAATTGATAGTTATATAATTATATGTAGCTTATTAAAAATTGACATCCAATTCCTTCAGTACCGATATATCGGACATATCAAAATAACCTTTTTGATCGGGACTCGGATAAGGAGTCCAATGCTGATCTTTGAAATAAAGCTCACGCTTTATCAAGCCCTTGTCGCTGATATAATCGTAGTAAAGCAGTCTTTCATCCCACTCTCCAGTATCACCGAGATCTATAAGCCATTGCACTTTATAACATTCAAATTGACCGGCGGGCACTTCAATAATTTCTTTTCCGAGTATCCGTTTATCGATACGCCACGGATTGCCTTTTGTGCGGAATGTCCATTGTCTGCCGGTATTCATATATCTGGGAATAACTTTCAGGGGGCGGTCTTCAATTATGATATCATCCGGATCGTCATATTGTAATTGTACAATGAATTCCACGTATTCTGTCAGAGCCCGTATTGACGTGAAATACTTCCCGTCAAATTTAATATAAAAACCCGTGCCGGTTTCTTGTTCATTTGCAATGACTTTCGGCATCACCGATGCACCTGATGCCGACCTGTATCCGAGACTGTACAGTCCGTCATCCATATAGGTATAATAATTCCAGCTTTTCAATTCGTGCGACATTCCCTCTTCACTATATATCTGCTCAAGCTCGATTACCGCACCGGGTATATTTGAAAATTCAGATAGTTTAACCATCCCGTTCGACCGAACCGTTGAATGAGCACGGATGGTAAATTCTCTGGATTCAATCACGCTGTCCGGATTATCAATTAAACGAAAGTTATATACACTACCCTCCCGTTCATATTCCCATAAATTTCCTTCCTGAAGGGGGTAGATCAAATTCTTTTCTGCTTTGCCGGATATATCCAGTAAATCACAGCCGGGAATGAGGGATATTACAAGAGCAGAACAGATCAACAAGATAGGTACATTTTTCATAGCCTCTCCTCGCCCACGGGAAATTCGGCATCGGGCGAATTTTTCGGTATTCCTGTGAAAAATCTCTGGGGCGTAATATAAATATATACGGAAAAAAGTAAATTTACAAATCATAAAGCTACACAATTATCAAAATTTTTCGTATACTGTGATCTGCGTGAGCCGTTGTTGCAGCGGTGATATTCTCCCTCACTCCTGCGGCAAGGGCTATTTGCGTTTAATGCGATAGTTTAAAAACCCGAACACAATGTCTTTTTTAAAGTCTATACACCAATTTATTAAATCTTTAGAGTCGTCTCCGTCGCTTGCAGAGATGAAGCGCCGGTATTTACAATCTGACGGGCGTGAGTTACCGGTGAGCGGATATGCCGGTTCACTGTTCCCGGCCGCAATATCTATGCTTTATAACACTCAGCCCGCACATTTTCTCGTTATTGCAGAAACCACCGATGAAGCAGCAGAGCTGTACGATGACCTGACGACTCTCGTCTCCCCCGAACATGTCTACCGGTTCGAGAAAGGAAGACACCTTTCGGATCAGAATCTCGATGCCGAAGAGCACATCGGTCAGATTGAAACCCTCGATGCCCTTGCACGAAAAGATGCTTGCATTGTTTTGGCAAGTGCCGCCTCGATTGCCACCCCTTTGCCGCAGCCGGCCAGCGTAAAAAAAGATGTGTTCTCCGTTGCCGTTAATCAGGATTACGATTTTGAAACTCTTACCGGAGTGCTGAATGAACTGGGCTTTGAAAAGAAACCGTTTGTCGAGGCATACGGCGATTACTCGATACGGGGCGGCATTGTTGACGTGTTTCCGTTTACCGGCCATAATCCTGTGCGTCTCGACTTCCTGGGAGATACGGTTGAATCCATCCGGGAGTTTGAAGTGATGTCACAACGCTCGATCCGTGAGCTTGAGGAAGTCCGCATTACACCTAATCTCGTTAACGGCGAACGGGAGAACGAGCACGAAATTTTCGATTACCTCAATGATTCCGCCATAATCGTATGGAATGACCGTTCGACCATCCTTGCCCAATTACAAAAGTCACAAAGTGAAGTCGATACTGATAGTATTGCGGATAAATGCATACGTTTCCGTCAAATAAACCATGTTTCTCTGCGGTCGCAGAGCGGTGAAAACCTGTTAAATATGGACGCCCGATCACAACCTTCATTCCAGGGAAGCATCCATCAACTTTACCGTGATTTGACCGGAAAATATAACGAAGGATACGAGCTATACATAACTGCAGACGGTCCGGAAGAGACCGAGCGAATAAGGGAATTAATCGATGAAGCGGAGGATTCTACCGAAGACGGTAGTACCGATACATCCGGTAAACTTTCTATTAATTATGTCAGCGAAACGTTACAACGCGGGTTTGTGCTTGCCGAATCAAAACTTCTCTGCTATACCGAACATGAAATTTTCGGTCGGCTGAAACGGCGAAAGATAAAAAAACGAAAACGCTTCAAAGGTTTTTCACTGCATGAAATGCAGTCGCTCAAACGCGGCGATTATGTTGTACATATCGATCACGGTATAGGAAAGTTTGACGGACTTCAGAAACTGAAAGTCGGCAATACGCATCAGGAAGTTATCCGCATTATGTATGCAGATAAAGATATGTTATATGTTAACCTGAATACAATCCACCGCATTCAGAAATATTCTTCGAAAGAAGGACACATCCCGATGATTAACCGGCTCGGAAGCGGTGAGTGGGAAAAAGCAAAAGCGCGTACCAAACGTCGTGTCAAAGATATCGCACGCGAGCTTATTTTATTATATGCAAAACGAAAAGCAAGCCGCGGAGTTGCCTTCTCTGAAGATACTCATTGGCAAAAGGAACTTGAAGCATCGTTTATGTATGACGATACACCGGATCAGTCAGAAGCAACCCGGGCTGTCAAAGCTGATATGGAAGTACCCGTTCCCATGGACCGTCTCATCTGCGGAGATGTCGGATTTGGGAAAACCGAAGTAGCGGTGCGTGCTGCATTTAAAGCAGTAATGGACGGTAAACAAGTGGCCGTGCTCGTGCCGACAACGATTCTTGCCGAGCAGCATTATCAGACTATCCGCGAACGGCTGGACCGGTATTCTATCAAAATCGATGTCCTCTCACGATTCAGAACATCGGGACAGCAGAAAAAAATAGTTGAACGGCTCAAAACCGGTCAAACCGATATAGTGATCGGTACACACCGGCTTATTTCAAAAGATGTAGCATTTAAGAATCTCGGCTTACTTGTGGTGGATGAAGAGCACCGGTTCGGTGTAACGGCGAAAGAACGGATACGCAATATGCGTGCAAATGTCGATACACTTACTCTTACGGCAACACCGATCCCCCGTACTTTGCATTTTTCACTATTGGGCGCACGCGATCTTTCAATCATAAACACCGCACCCAAAAACCGTCTTCCGATTATAACCGAGATCGCCCCATATTCAAAGAAAGCAATACGAGAAGCGATCATTCCCGAGCTTGAACGGGGGGGGCAGGTGTATGTCGTCCATGACCGTGTTGCCGATATTGAAGAGGTTGCCAACAGGGTGCGCGAACTTATACCCGAAGCACGCGTGCGGGTTGCACACGGACAGATGCGGCCGCACGATCTTGAAAAAACAATGGTAGATTTTCTGGAACAAAAATTTAACGTCCTCATCAGCACAAAGATTATCGAATCCGGCATCGATATGCCGAATGTAAACACAATTGTTGTAACAAGAGCTGACCGGTTCGGTCTTGCTGAATTGTATCAATTACGCGGCCGCGTGGGCAGATCAAATACCCAGGCATATGCATATTTCCTCACACCGCCGATGTCAACAATGAGCAGGCAGGCACTGCGACGACTACAGGCAATTGAGGAGTTCACCGAGCTCGGCTCCGGTTTCAATTTAAGTATGCGAGATCTTGAAATACGCGGTGCGGGTAATATGCTCGGCGCCGAACAAAGCGGATTCATAGAAGAAGTCGGATTCGATATGTATCAGAAACTGGTTGATGACACGGTAAAAGAATTAAAGGAAGAGGAGTTCCGAGACCTCTTTCCCGAAGAGCAGCGCAAGAAAACGCTACCAAAAGAACTGGCCACGGTCAATGTCAGCGTCGATGCATATTTACCCGACACCTATGTATCATTTGATGCCGAGCGTCTTGAATTATACCGCCGATTATATGCACTCACCGATGAAAAAGAAGTGGATGAGATGCGTGATGAATTGAAAGACAGGTTCGGTAAACTACCCCCCGAAGCGGAGGCATTGCTGAACGTCATCCGCTTACGTATACGAGCAACCAAACTTGGATTTGTCAAAGTAGATGCCGGAACAAAGCGAATAATGTATGAATTCCCGCACGTGGATATGAAAGAGTATTATGACGGTGAATTATTCAAAGGAATCATCGCAAAGGTACCGACATTAAAAAATGTGCGTGCACGTGTGCATGAGATAGATACATCATTAAAATTGATCGTGCATCTCGACGGACTTGCCGGCAAGCGATCGCCGCTTGATCTTGCGATTGAAATAATAGACCGGGTTAGCGGGGAGAAACATGATACAAAATAATTGTTAGACAACATTATTTTATATATATTGTTCCCTGTTAAAAAAATAAATGCAATTCCGGAGAACCAATGCCTATGGACACAACCCAGATTTTCAATACGATCGAGCAATGGTATGCAGAGCACCGAATTGAAAACGTCCCGTACTGGATAACCCAAAAGTATCTTTACCCGAAACTCGATGAATTGCAAACCGACTTGTTTACTCAGGAAGTAGCCGGAGAATCAACCGAGAAGAGACCGATACGATACTTAAAGCTCGGCAACGGGAACATTCCCGTACTTATGTGGTCGCAAATGCATGGCGACGAACCAACTGCGACCCGGGCATTACTTGATATTTTTTCTATAATGCAGAATCAGAAGAAAACTGAAATAATACAAAGCATTATCAATACTATTACACTCTATGTTATACCTATGCTCAATCCCGACGGTGCAGAACGGTTTACCAGGCGGACGGCACTCAGTATCGATATGAACCGGGACGCGCTTGCTCTCCGAACTCCCGAAGCCCGCATCCTTAAATCGGTCCGTGATACATATAACACGCAGTGGGCATATTCTCTTCATGATCAGGAACCACGATACACTGCCGGCGGTATCGGCAAAGCTGCCGGTATCTCTTTACTTGCAGCGGCCAGCGATTGGGATCAGTCAATTACAGAAGTACGTCGTGATGCAATGCGGCTGGCATCGTGCGTCGGTGACTATGTTCAGATGACACTTCCCGATCAGGTCGGAAAATATGATGACGCTTACGAACCCCGCGCGTTCGGAGACGCATTGCATACCTGGGGAACACGCGGTGTATTAATTGAATCAGGGTATATACCACGCGACCGGTATAAGGAGATCATCCGGAAGGCAAATGCAATTGCAATTATCGGTTCCCTCTATCACCTCGCACGGCAGGAATTACCGACCGATGCTTCGTATCATACAATCCCGCTTAACCGTCGATATTTTGCTGAATATATCTTTAAGAACGCTGCAATTTCAATTAATGGAGAGAATGCCGGAGTACAGGATGCGGCCTTTCATCTTGTACACCACCCTGACAAATCTACAACGACGGTAAGATTTAAACTCGCATTGACCGAGTTAGGCGATTGCAGTCCGTTTGCTGCCTCATATATATTTGATAAATCAAAAATCCGGATAAACTTCATAGTCGATGCATCATCAACATCGGGGCTACCCGAGACTGATGAGAATGGACACTGTGAAATAGTGGAACCGGCATCCGGTAAACAGATAACCATCACCGATGGAATCCCCACCGTCGAACCGCAGGATATATTCAATTTACAGATTTAAGTTGTAAATCTTACAATCTGCAGAGGCTTGCTACAAAAAATTAATTTTCGTATTATAGATAACTGAAATAGAATATTATACTTAGTCGGCAGATACTGTTCCGATTCCAGAATTTAATCCGGTATCCCGTCCACAAAATATCAATTACATGCTATTTGCACTTCCGAAAAATAACAACAATACACAGCAAAAACACGAGGAATTCCAGCGTGAGGCGGTTCCGCATATGGATATCCTGTACAACTATGCTCTTCGCCTGACGGGTAATCCGGAAGACGCAAACGACCTGCTGCAGGAAACATATCTCAAAGCATACCGGTTCTGGGATAAGTTCGAAAAGGGAACCAATTGTCGTGCATGGCTGTTTCGAATAATGCGTAACTCGTATATCAATAGATATCGTAAAGCGGTGAAAACTCCTGAGCATGTTGATTATGATGAAATAAAGGAGTTTTACAATACAATTCGTGAACAATCGACCGATGCAAATGATCTTTCAGAACGATTATTCGGACAACTTCTTGACGATCAGGTTGCAACGGCAATAACTGATATTCCGGAGGAATTCAGGACAGTTGTTATTCTTTGTGATATAGAAGGCTTTACCTATGAAGAAGCAGCCGAATTTGTAGATTGTCCGATCGGTACAATTCGTTCACGATTACATCGAGGCAGAAAACTGCTGCGTGATAAACTATTTAAATACGCCCACGAGAGAGGATACGAGGTCAAAGATAAGTAAAATTTGGATGTAGCTATGAACGAATGTAAAAAAATTCAGCAATTTATCACCGATGCGGTAGATAACCGTCTCAAAGAAGCAGATAAAGAATTCTTTCAATCCCATATCAGTAAATGTCATTCCTGTCGGAATGACTACGAGCTGGACGTTCTCACCAAAGATTTTGTCAAGACCAAAATTTCGCGCCAAACTACTCCACACGAGATTGCATCGCGAATAAAACAGGATATTGATAAACACGTCGCCCAAGAACAACGTACAAGAGGAGTGTTTGCACAATATCCGCTTGCACGTGCCGCTGTCATTGCAATGTTGGTCTTTGGCATAGCCTTTGTTCTATACTTCCTTAACTCGCCCGACATTCAAAATACCGTACAAGCTGCAGATATGATGGATAAATCAATCGAGAATTACGGCTTGTTTTTGGCAGGAACCATCCAGCCACAGCAAATCGGTCAGAATGTTGATGAGTTGCGCGATTACTTCCAGGAGCGTGTCGAATTTCCGGTCGCTTTAAAACCGGTGAAAGATTGCGAGTGGGTTGGTGGTGTACTATCAGATTATGATGGGTTATCCCTTGCTCACCTGGTATATAAACTTCCGGGAGGAATTGTTTATGTCTACCAAACAAACTGGAACGCCGTGCTGGAAGGTGACAAGATTTCACTATCCAACGGTGCTGTCACCTCACTGAATCAAACCGGCTGGTATGTCAACGGGACACACGACGAATACAGTGTTGTTATGTGGTTATACAATGACGAAACCGTCTGTACTGCTGTCTCATCAATGGAAAAAGATCAACTTAGACAGATGTTTGCTGAAGACACTCAGGAATAGAAAGTTTATCCAATGCACAAGATTACAAAAACTAAAATTATGCGCCTCGGTATAACTATCGCTGTACTCGGAATAGTATTTTTTTATTACTCTCAACAAGCTCCTGCCGTCAATGACTCGATCGAGCCGCTTGGAAATGTTGCAGTCGTAACAGAAGTTGGTGAATCGGGTGAAACAAATATCAACTTTTCGTGGAAAAATGCAGACGGTGAAACTGCTTCACTCAGCGATTACCGCGACAAAGTTGTTCTTATCAATTTTTGGGCAACCTGGTGTGTTCCTTGCCGGAGAGAGATCCCGTATCTCATTGAGATCAATAACGAGTTAGATGATAACACATTTGCCGTACTCGGAATCTCGGTCGACGATGTATCCGACATTAATAAAGTCGATATCTTCATTGAAGACGAAAATATTAATTATATAACAATACTCGATGACGGACGACTGACACGACAATTCGGCAACATTCGTGCCATACCGACAACTCTCATACTAGACAAAGAGGGAAACCTTCAAGAAACAATAGTCGGCATACGTACCAAAGAACAATTTATGGAAAAAATTAAAAAGTATTTATGACAACCCGGACGCGCTGTCACCGGGTTGTATCCTTTCATCAAACCTCCCATAAGTTCGATAATTACATGACAAAAAAGCATACTCCTATTGCAGAAATCGGTGAGTTCGGCCTCATCGAACGTATCAAAAAAAAATGTAACGAAGCACGTTTATCAGATAAAATTGCAAAACAGATCATACTCGGCATTGATGACGATGCATCCATAACCGAACCATCAACCGGTATGATGCAACTCACCGCTTCCGACTTGCTCATTGAAGGTGTTCACTTTGATCTCACATACACCTCAATGAAACATCTCGGATGGAAATTGATGGTCGTAAACCTCAGTGACATTGCAGCGATGGGAGGAGTGCCGACCCACGCGATAATATCGATTGCATTACCCGCTAAAATTTCTGTCGAAATGGTCGATGAATTATATGATGGTATTCTCCAGGCGGCACAAACATATACATGTGCCATCATCGGCGGTGATACAAGTACGTCATTAGGAAACACTGTTCTTTCGGCAACAATTACCGGTGAAGCACCTGTACAGTTTATTAAAAGACGCAATGGCGCGAAACCGGGTGATAAAATATGTGTAACCGGTAACCTCGGTCTGTCTCATGCAGGATTAAAAATCTTATTGCGGGAAAAACAACGATTCATCGAAACACAAGCACCAGAAGGATTCCAATCGCAATTACAGAAATACAGTTTTGCCGTATCAAAACATCTAGCACCGAAGGCACGTTTCGACATCTCCACCATTACATCACAAAAGGAATGGGTGCATGCGATGATCGATATCAGTGATGGATTAGTATCGGACGTGCGGCATGTTTGTAAGCAGAGCGGGGTCGGAGCACTGTTGTATGAAAACGCTATCCCATTGGACCCGTTAGTTGGAAGTATCGCTGAAGAGTTTAATGAAAACGCTTTGGATTATGCTCTTTTCGGAGGTGAAGAATTCGAGCTACTATTTACCATCGACTCCGAATATGAACAGGAAATATCGGACACCATACCCGGCGTTACCGTTATCGGTGAAATTAACGAAGATAAAGAAACGGTATCATTACAACAAACTGACGGGACAATTAGAAATATCCTCTCAGGCGGATATGAGCATTTTAAAAAGTGATCGCTTATAATCCGTAATATAATCTCTCAGCTAATTCGTTTGGTAATCCTGCCATATGTATTTTATTGGCAGTTATTTCGACATCATACGATAAACGAATGTTCTCATACGAGAGAGATTCGGTATCGTATATACCGAAACTAAGTTTCGGATTTCTGTCACGCGGCTGACCTATACTGCCGACATTAATGATACGTTTTTTCTTGTTTGCAGACTTGGTCGAATTATTGGTAAATTCACCGGGCCGGTGTGAGTGACCTATAAAACAAAACGGCGTTTCAAAGTGAGAAAACACATGCTCTGCATCGAATCCGGTGAAGATATAATCCCAGTTTTCAGGGATGTGAGGTGAGGCATGCACCAATGTAGCATTTTCAATAGTTACCTTAAGCGATAATTGCAATATATATTGTTTTGCCTGCGGAGTAAGACGTTCATGGGTCCATATCGCTGCTTCCCGGGCTAACTTATTCATATGTATAGTTTCCATGAGATCTACTGCTGCGGCATCGTGATTGCCTTTTACCGTAAACAGGCATTTCGTCCTTACCAAATCCACACATTCATTGGGATTCGGACCGTAGCCGACAATATCACCAAGACAGACAATATGATCAATTTCGAGTTCTTCGATATAATTGAGAGCGGTTGTCAGTGCCTCTAAATTACCGTTTATGTCTGATATGATTGCATAGCGCATAAACTACATAATATTTTAATATTAATTTTTAAAAACAAGTTATATAATAAAAATTTTAGGTAAAATTACAAAAAAACATTTGATTTGCTATACCATTCGAATCTTAGTATATTTACTATTTACGGATAATTTTCCTCATTTTCTCCAGAAAGTATATGAATTTTAATTTGACCAAAGAGCAGGAACAAGAAGATATTATAAAATCACCCGAGTCAATCCCGACCGATTTACCGGTATTACCGCTCAGGGATGTTGTTTTATTTCCGTATATGATTTTTCCCGTGCTCGTCGGACGTGAATCATCATTAAAAGCGGCATACAAAGCCCTCGAGCAGGAAAAATTTATTTTTATCACATCGCAGAAGGATCCAACCGTCGAGGAACCCGGCATTGAAGACATATATCACGAAGGTACCATTGCACGCATTGTACAAATTCTTAAATTGCCGAATGGTTTAATCAAGATCCTTGTCGATGGAACAATCCAGGCACACGCAAAAAAACTTCGGCAGGACGAAGAATTTATGGAAGCCGAAGTAAAAATCATCCAGCCCGATTTTAAAGAGACGACCGAACTCGATGCACATATGCGTCATTTGTCTAATCTGTTTGTCGACTATGTAAAATCAAGCCGGAACATCCCATCCGAAGTCCTGGTTGTGTACGAGAACATTAAAGATCCGGTCCAAAAATTATACTATATAGCAGCCAATTTAGTACAATCGGTAGAAGTTAAACAGCGATTATTAAAAATAACTTCACTGCAGGAACAACTTTATGAACTTTCACGAATTCTCAGCGGTGAGATCGATATTCTGAAACTCGAACAGGAAATCGATACCAAGGTTCATGACAACATTCAAAAATCACAACGAAAATACTTTATACAGGAACAGATAAAAATTCTCCAGAATGAACTGGGCGATGACGAAGCAACACCCGAACTGGCAAAACTTCGTGAAGAGATAGAAGCAGCAGGACTTCCGGAAGAAGCACGTGCAAAGGCAGAGGAAGAACTGAATAAACTGAAGAAGATACCGACGATGTCGCCCGAATATACCGTGAGCCGCAATTATCTGGATTGGATGGTTTCGATACCATGGAAAGAACGTACCGAAGATCACCTAGATATCGAACACGTTAAAAAAATTCTCGATGAAGACCATTACGGACTTGATAAACCGAAGGACCGTATCATTGAGCATATTGCAGTTCTTAATCTTGTCAAACAGATTCGCGGACAGATTCTTTGTTTTGTTGGGCCACCCGGTGTTGGCAAAACATCGCTCGGTCGTTCAATCGCCCGCGCTCTGAACCGTAAATTTGTCCGATTCTCGCTCGGCGGTATACGCGATGAAGCTGAGATTCGCGGTCATCGCAGAACATATATCGGCTCGATGCCAGGTAAGATCATCCAGTCGATGAAACGGGCCGGTGTTATCAATCCCGTTATGCTTCTGGACGAAGTTGATAAACTCACATTCGATTTTCATGGTGATCCTGCATCGGCATTGCTCGAAGTGCTTGACCCCGAACAGAACCATACGTTTTCAGATCATTACATTGAGGTGGATTACGATCTATCAAATGTACTCTTCATAACGACTGCCAACAACCGGCACGCGATACCGTTGCCGCTTCAGGACAGAATGGAGATCATCGATCTACCGGGATATCTTGCTCACGAAAAAATCGAAATTGCACGAAGGCATATCATCCCCAAACAAATTAGCATGCACGGGCTGAAGACATCGCAGATTAAAATACATAATAAAAGTATTTCCAAGGTTATTGAAGAGTATACCAAAGAGGCCGGTGTTCGTAATCTCGAACGGGAAATTGCATCCTTAGTACGCAAGAGCGCAAAAGATATTGTTACAAAACGACAATCTAACGGTCGACGGAAAATTACCAGGATATCCATCGATCCTAAAAAAGTTGAGGCGTATCTCGGCGTGCCACGCTACGTTCAACGGCCAAAAGATGAAACCCGCCGCATTGGTATCGCGACCGGTCTTGCATGGACAAGTGTAGGCGGCGAACTGTTGAATGTCGAAGCAATTATTATGGACGGTAAAGAGCGTTTAAATCTCACCGGCAAACTCGGCGATGTGATGAAAGAATCGGCACATGCAGCGTTGAGTTATATTCGGTCAAATGCCGAAGCATTGGGTATTCATCCTGAATTTTACAAGGGTAAAGAAATACATATTCATCTCCCGGAGGGTGCCATCCCGAAAGACGGCCCCTCGGCTGGACTAACCATGACAATGGCTGTCATTTCAGCGCTTGCAAATCGCCGCACCGACCCCGAGGTGGCGATGACCGGCGAAATAACATTACGCGGCAAGGTACTTGCAGTTGGCGGCTTAACCGAAAAGCTTCTCGCTGCAAAACGTCACCGTATAAAAAAAGTGCTTATTCCGAAAGAAAATGAAAAATATTTAGTTGAAATACCCGAACGGGTGAAAACGGGCTTGCAAATTATTCCGGTCAATACTATACTGGAGGCACTCGACCATACGTTTACTAATGGTAAGACCAGAAAACGAAATACATCAAAAACAAAAAAGAAGAAGCGATGATACCTCTCGATCATATACTGGTACCGATAGACTTCTCCGATACATCCAGAGAAGCACTCCCCTATGCATATAAAATTGCCGGTAAATTCGGATCGAAGATCACATTACTGCATGCAATTACAATGTTTGAATATGATCCGTACGGTTCACAAAAATCATTTTCATCGGCCGATGACTTGTATGAAAGCATCGAGGAATCAGCCAACAATTATTGTGATGAGATCATCGAAAACGCAAACGAAACATCGAAGAAGCTTTCAATTGAAAAAGTGATGGAACGCGGTATCTCACCACACGAAGTTATCACCGGGTATGCAAAGAATAATATCGTTAACCTGATTGTGATGGCAACGCATGGCCGGTCAGGAGTGGCACACGTATTATTGGGTAGCGTTACCGAAAAAGTCATTCAAACCGCGTCTTGTCCCGTGCTTGTGACAAAAAAACCGAAGCATGCGGATTTACAAGAGCTTTTATTTAACAATATACTGGTGCCGACAGATTTTTCAGAAAGCTCACGGCAGGCAATGGAGTACGCAGTAGTACTGGCAAAGGAATACAATGCGAAAATTAACCTGATGCATTCGCTTGAAGTACGGTTTCATCCTGCATATTATGCCGCCGGGGTAGAATCAATATTCCAGCTCGATCCCGACATCAAGCCGCGTATACAGGCGCGGCTCGAAGCTTTCTTACAATCATTCGATCTTTCGGGAATCGAAGTTGCAACAAGCATTACCGAGGGCAGCTCTCACACACAAATAGTAAAACAAGCACAATCGCAAAAACATGATCTCATTGTAATGTCAACACGCGGCCACGACGAAATCGCCGATTATCTCATCGGCAGCACGACCGACAGGGTGATCAAGAGTGCACCTTGCCCGATACTCGTGACACGGTAACATTGAATACTCAGTAAATCTTTATCTATGACCTACATCGTAACAGCTCGAAAATGGCGGCCGACAACATTCGAAGACGTTGTCGGACAACAACATGTTAGTTTAACATTAAAGAATGCCATCCAGCAGAACCGGCTCGGCCATGCCTACATCTTCAGCGGCCCGCGCGGTGTCGGTAAGACTACCGTTGCCCGGATACTCGCCCGCGTATTAAATTGTGCCAAACCGGTGGATGGTACTCCATGCAACGAATGCGAATCGTGCCAGGAAATCAGCAGCGGAAGGAATGTCGATGTCTTTGAGATAGACGGTGCTTCAAACCGCGGCGTTGAGGAAATACGAAATCTGCGTGAAGCGGTACGCTATGCACCGGCAAAATCAAAATATAAAGTGTACATCATCGACGAAGTGCATATGCTTACCAAAGAGGCATTCAATGCACTTTTAAAAACTCTCGAGGAACCGCCGTCACATGTTCTGTTTGTTTTTGCGACAACCGAAGTACACAAAGTACCACCCACAATCCTTTCACGCTGTCAACGATTCGATTTCAGGCGCATCGCAATTAATGATATTATAGAGCGTCTTCGGTTAATTGCGAAAGAAGAAAACATTACCATCGAAGACGATGCGTTGCTATACATTGCAAAGAAGGGCGACGGATCTATGCGGGATGCACAAAGCATCTTCGATCAGGTTGTCGCATTTTCAGGCACCAATGTTACTGCAGCGCTGGTACTTGAAACGCTGAATATAGTTGATCAGGATCTGTATTTCGATGTAACCGATATACTCCGTAACCGTGATACAAAACGCGGGCTCCAGCTTATCGCCCGTATTGTGGATAATGGATACGATATGCGTGAATTCCTGGCCGGTCTTGCAGAACATGTCCGGAATCTGCTCACCATTACTACAACAAATTCATCAGATTTGATAGAAACATCTGCCGAATACCGTAAACGGTATCAGGAAGAAGCCAGGCACTTCAACGATGTCGATCTCATACGGTATCTCCGGGCAATTATCGAATTGCACAAGGATCTTCGGTATAGTTCACAGCCGCGAATCCGGCTGGAAAGCGGTATTATCGAATTGATTAAAATGGAAAAAACCGCGGATATGCAAACGTTGATTAACCGTCTGGATGAATTAAAAAAAAACAACGTGACTGATGATGGCGGCATCCCAATTCGGGGAAGTGCTCATGCAGGCTGGCAAACCACTACCACTAATGGTACGACAAATACATCGCCGGTTAGCAAACAATCGCCTCCCTCACCCGTTACGAACGTAGTTCGGGAACAGCCTCCCCAGAAACCTGTGCAACCATCTGACACACCTAAATCAATATCCGCTGAGGAGGCATTTGCGCGCTGGAATGAATTCGTTACTGCTGTTAAGACATCCCGAATTAACCTGGGTTCTATTCTCAGCCAATCGGCACTTGTCGATGTAGATAACGGATGTTTACAACTATCCTGCGAAAATGATTTTCAACTCAACACACTCCGGCGAAATAAGGATTATTTAAGTAAAATATCCGAGCGGGTTTTCGGGATACCGACCTCATTCCAGATAGAGAAAGATAAGATAAGACGGGATAACAAAAGTACAAACGGTGAAAAAAATAAAGAGCATCCCGTTATTGAGACAATGCGGCGGGAATTAGGTGCAGAACCGATGTAGTGTCATTTTCTCAATACAAATTAATTACTCTCCCGGTCAACACGTCTCATCGCACCACGTACTCGTTTTGCATATTCCTGTAACTTATGATCAACACGGCCGAAAATACTTCTGGCCTCAAATTTTCCGGTACGCGTACGTTTACCGGCTTTTACCCCGGTGAGTAGTTCAATTCCTTCTTCGACGGTTTTGATGGCGAAGATGTGAAACTTCCTTTTCTCAACCGCTTCGATCACATCTTTTCTTAACATAAGATTCTGTACATTCTGATGCGGGATAATCACTCCCTGATCGCCCGTTAAACCGCGCATTTTACAAACATCGAAAAATCCTTCAATTTTCATATTCACACCACCAATCGGTTGAATCTCACCTTTTTGATTAACCGAGCCCGTTACAGCAATATTTTGTTTGATCGGGAGTTCAGCAAGACTCGACAGGATAGCATAGATTTCAGTTGATGATGCACTGTCGCCATCTACACCGGAGTATGACTGCTCAAAACAAATGCTGGCATTGAAGGCAAGCGGTTTGTCCTGTGAGAACATCCAGTGGAGGTAACCGGTTAGGATCGCAACCCCTTTACGGTGGACCCGTCCGCTGAGATCCGCTTCACGTTCGATATTTAGAATATTACCTTTTCCGATTGAAGTTTTTGCCGTTATTCTTGTTGGTTTACCGAACGCATGTTCACCGAGATCGTATACAGCAAGCCCGTTAACCTGACCGATCACTTCACCATCGGTTTCTATCATCAACGTGCCTTCTTCAATCAGTTCCTGAATCTTGGATTCAACAAGACGAACCCGATCAATACGCTCTTCAATTGCACGCTCAACGTGTGTACCGTTAACGGATGAAGCATTCTCTTTTTTTGCCCAGTAATTCGCTTCACGGATAATATCTGCTATAACATTAAAACGAGTCGATAGTTTTTTCTTGCGCCCGGCAGTCCGGACACCGAATTCAACCACTTCACCGATAGCATCCTGCTCGAATTTTAGAATTTTCTCATCTTCACATAGCATTTTTATAAAAGCGCTGTAATTACCGATATGTTCTTCAGTCCGCTCCATTTCAACATCGAAGTCGGCACGTATTTTAAATATCTTTTTAAAATCCTCATCTCTATCATACAATAAATGATAAAGAAACGCATCGCCGATCATTATTACTTTAACATCAATTTCTATTGGTTCGGGCTTTAAACCGCTCGATGTAAAGAACCACGGTTCATACGACTGAACGTCGACAAGATTCGTACGCAGAGTTCTTTTCAAATCCTGCCAGACACCGGGTTCGATCAGCGTATCCAGAGCATTGAGTACGAGATACCCCCCATTTGCCTTCAACAAAGAACCTGCCTTAATCTGAGTGAAATCGGTTTTCCACATTCCTCGTGGATCAAACGAACGATCGATCGTTCCAAACAGGCTCCGGTATTTTGGATTTGTTTCAACGATCATAGGAATATTTTCCTGTTCGGAGTTATCGACAACCACGTTCACTTTATACTCAGTAAACGTATCATCCTGTTGTTGTATCTGGAAGGGCATCTGTTGTGATTGTTGTTCGTCTTTCCGAAAACGATCAAGATTTTCCATCACACTCTTACAAACATCATCGAGATAACGTGATATCTTTTCATTCTTATATTTTGTGGCAATTTCGGAGACGGCATCCTTTACAATCGGCAGAATAAATTGCTCGTCGAGTTTATCGAGCGCTTCCCGGGCTTTCCGTTCAATGTTTTTCATTTCCCTGAAAACAGTTTCCATCTGCGCAACAAGATTAGAATACTGTTCCTGATATTTCTTAAGATCGTCCTGACTTATTTTCCCTTCCTTCACAAGTCCGTCGAGTTGATCCATTGCGATGGGTTTTTCTTCGATTACCGGTGCTATCTCGGGTCTGACCATAGCCCCCACCTGAACCTGTATCATCTCAAATCCGCGGTCTCTTACTTTTTTCTCAAAGTCCCGTAAAATTGTTCTCTGGCGGCCTTGAAAGTGTTCGATTGTCTCCTTCCGTTTTTCCTGAAACCGTTTTCCTTCCAGAACTGTGGGGATCGTCTTCTGTAAATCTGCTACGAAGTCGTTCATATCCTTTTCAAAAGATTTCCCCTGTCCTGCCGGCAAACGAATCATCAGCGGTCGGTCGGCATCGTGAAAGTTATACACATAACAGATATCTTCAAGATGCTGATTGTTATTTTCAAACTCTTTCAACATACGTTTAATGGTCGTGGTACGGCCGGTACCGGTTAATCCGGTAACAAAAACATTATAGCCAAAATGTTTCATTTCAAGACCGATACGAAGAGATTTCAGTGCCCGTTCCTGTCCGATAATATCGGTTGAAGATTTTGCATCGTCAGTCGAGGTAACTGAAATATCCTTATCTGACCAGCGCCAACGTAGTTCATGGGGTGGTAACCGTAACGGATGAGATTTTTGATTTGATTTTTTAGCAGGACGGGACCGTTGCGCTCGTTTCGCCATAGTAGTATTCCTATAAATTATGTGTATTCTTTGCGGTTAGCGTAAAACGAACTGAGCAAACCGATCATGATCAACTTTGAAAAAAGCGCCGATCCACCGTAGCTCAGAAACGGAAGAGGAATGCCGATGACCGGAGTCAAACCGATGGTCATTCCAATATTAATAACGGTATGAAAAAAGAGAATGCCGATAAAGCCTACTGCAACAAGACTTGCAAATTTACTTTTAACGATAGAAGCAATTCTTACCCCGCGGATAAAAACAATGCCGAGTAGTATTAAAACCAACGATGCTCCAATAAAGCCAAACTCTTCACCCGGCACACAAAATATAAAATCCGTCCATTGGGCAGGAATAAAATTCAATTGAGTTTGTGTACCATTTAAAAAGCCCTTCCCGGCCAATCCCCCCGACCCAATAGCCACTTTTGATTGAATTACATTATAACCCACTCCAAGCGGATCACTGCCCGGTTCTATGAAGTTTGCAATGCGGCTTTGCTGGTGCGGTGCGAGTCGTTCATAGAAAAACTGAATTGAAACTGCAATCGCTGAATTTAATCCAAAAACTATAGCCGATAAGAAACCATTTTCACGCAACAGAAAAAGGGCAATTAGTAACAGGCCAAGGGCAACAAGCAAAGCTGTTGCGCCGATAAGTGCAGCAAGGCCGATAATGAACGGAGCAGTCAGAACAAGCACTACAAACGGTGATGCACCTGCCCAATAAACAACCGGTATATACATCAGGAAGAATATTAACGATGTTCCTACATCTGCCTGTAATAAAACGAGTCCCATTGGAATTGCGACAATAAGGCCGGCAGTTGCGAGTGTTTTGAACGACTTCACAGTTGTATTGTTTTTTGATAAGTAAAGCGCAAGAACAAGTATTGTTGTTATTTTTGCAACTTCCGATGGTTGAAAATTAAACGGTCCAAGGTCGATCCATGCAGTAGTCCCTGCAACGGTTTTCCCGATAAACGGCACCATAGCAAGAATACAGAGCATAATTATGTGAGCAATCACTGCAATCGTTTCGACGGTACGGGGGGATACAAACAGCATCGTAATCATACCTGCTGTACCAAGTATAGCCCAGATTAACTGTCGTTGAAAATATATTGATGAGCCGGCATCATATGTTGCACTGTATATTGATGCAAGTCCGATTGCGGTAAGGAGCAAGGTACAGAAAATAAGAATACCGTCAACAGAAGAGCCGTTTGTCACTTTTATGTTGTCTCGAGTCAATCCCATCACTCCTCATCTCCCTCTGTTTGTGAATCATCTATGACCGGGACGGTGCGGTGCGGTCGATCGCGAACGATCGTACCCTGCAAGTACCGTTCAATCAAACGACCGGCAACCGGAGCAGCGTATCTACCACCGCCTCCGATATTTTCAATGACTACGGCCACGGCAATCTTCGGATTATCATACGGCGCAAATCCAATATACCAGGCGTGATTTTCACCGTGGGGATTTTGTGATGTTCCGGTCTTTCCGGCCGAAGACACTCCACGAACCTGAGCGCCGCGCCCCGTACCGCCGTCATAATCAACTACCAGATTCATACTCCGGCGTAAAATATCCCAGGTAGATTTTGATAATTGAACCTGGTTGGTTTCATACGGAAGCTCAAAAATATTCCTGGATTTGAAATCATAGATGTGACTTACCATATGTGGCTGGTGGTAGTTGCCTTCATTCGCAAGCAGCATTGCATAGACTGCCATCTGCATCGGTGTTACGCTTAGCTCTCCCTGCCCGATTGCCAGACTGATGAGGTTACCCCGCGTCCATTGTCCGACACCGTAAATCCGGTTGTAATAATCAGTTGTTGGTAAAATACCGCCGGTTTCTTCAAAACTACCGACGCCTGTTCTCTGACCGAACCCAAAAAGCCTGCCGTAATTTGACCAGCGATCGAAACCAACCTTCAACATTAATTGATAAAAGAAAACGTTACACGATTTCTGGATAGCTTCAACAACATTTACACTTCCGTGGCCTTCGGCTCGATGACATCTGAATACCCTGTTACCGAAACGGTACCAACCGGGACAGCTTGCGGTCCATCGTTCATTAATAATACCATCTTCAAGCGCCGCTGCAGCAAGCACTAATTTGTACGTTGATCCCGGTGGATATATGGAGGATGCTGCCCTGTTAAATAATGGTTGAGTTGTATCGGCATTTAATTGTTGCCATACATCCGGCGGGGTCACCCCGCTGAAATATGAAAGATCATAATCAGGTTTACTCACCAGTGCCAGAATACCGCCTGTTTCCGGATCAATGGCTACAATTGATCCCGACCGATCCTCCAGAAGTTCTTCGGCATATGCCTGCAGTTCAGCATCGATGGTTAAGAATAAATCGGAACCTTCACGGGAGGGCACGTTTTTCTGTCCATCCGAATAATCTGCAACAAACTGACCACGGGCATTAACAACAATATAATTATATCCCCGTTCACCACGAAGTACATTTTCATAAGCGGCTTCGATACCCGATGAGCCGATCACATCGCCGGGACGGTAGATATCGGGTTGCCGTGCAAGCTGCCGATCGGAAATCTCTTTTGTGTATCCGAGTATATGCGACATACGTGCTCGTGAATTGTAATGACGTTTCGCCTCGACCACATAATCCACTCCTGGATACCGTTCACGAAATTCTTCAAGGTGGACGATCACATCATAATCGACGTCCCGTTTAATTTTACTCGGCACAAATCTTGACCATCGGCGGGCACGTTGAATTCGATTGGAGAGAACCTCTTCATCAAGATCGAGTATGAAGGCAAGCTCGGCTATCATATCCGACCGGAACTCATTTGGTGTTAGCGTAACAGCATACGACGGACGATTATCTACAATGAGTCGTCCGCGACGATCATACATTAATCCGCGCACCGGCTCCTGTAAAACGGTGCGTACACTGTTCTCGCGAGACTTCTTACCCCACTCATCCTGATAGACGAGCTGCAATTGATACAACCGTCCGATCAAAACCAGCAAGACAACGACAATAACCGTTATAAATATTCTTTTACGTGATTCTGAACCAAAATGTCCGTTACTCATAACCACTTCGTGTTATGTATGAATTGACTTCGACCGTGCTGAAAAAAGAAAATACGGAATTAAAGCTACCACCACCGTATACACTGTTGTTCCGATAATAAACTTAAATACAATTTCAGAGACTCCTACCGGCATACCCTGCAATAAAAATCCGAAATGGATCATATTATGCGCAATCGCCGCAACACCCACAACCACCAAAAAGGTATATGTACTTAATGGCTGTAAAGGACTCGTTTCATTAAAGAAAAAACCCGCTACAAATCCCGCTATAGTTTTGGTTAAAGCACCCAGGCCTAAAAAATCACCGGTCACGAAATCACTTGCCAAGCCGATAAGGAAACCACCAACTGTGCCGGGTATCTGGCCTTCACGCAATGACAATACTACTACATATATCAGCAGCAGATCAGGCGTTACACCTACCAGCGATATAAAAGGTATAACCGATGCCTGAAAAACCAGCAGAGCGACCACAACAAGGACATAGCGAGCATATTTAATCATAAGAGACCGTTATCTCCGGTCAAAATATTCTTCAAGGGTTATCTTTTCTTCATCGGCTTTGTACAGCATGACGAACACCTCTTCAAGCCGTGAGAAATCAACCCCCGGTTGTACCCGTATATCTTTTGTGATACTACCCGGTATATTTTGCACACGGGAAACAATGCCAATAAATATTCCCGGCGGAAAAATATTACTATACTCGGATGTAACAATTACGTCGCCTTCGTTTACATCAAGTGTTTTTGCAACGTTGCTTAAACGTAAATGTGTCGAGCCGTCCCATTGCACTATCCCGTCTATCCTTGACCGCTCTACCTTTGCACTGGTCCGGAAGTCCATATTTAATAAAACCTGTCCGATCGAATAATTATCCGATGTCAGCACAACTCTTCCTACTAATCCTGATTCAGAAACGATGGGCATTTGTTCACGGACACCGTTATTTTTACCTACGTTAAGCGTAATTGTATTGCGAACAGCGTCGATAGATTGCCCGACAACACGTGCAGCGACAAGATCATATGATGAGCGTTCCTTGAATTCCAGTTTTCTTCTTAGCCGGATGTTCTCGAGTCGTGCTTCGCGTAATTGATACACCTCATCGGCAAGCTGAATATTTGAGCGTCGCAGCCGCTGATTCTCTGCTCGCAGTGTAACCGTCTCGGTCACTACAGATACAGGTTCATGCAAAAATCCGAGTCCTGCTATAGTATACGCCCGAAGCTGCTTGATCTGAGGATTATCATTGAGGGGGAATAATGCCACTGAAATTGCAATCAACGCAGCAAGAATGACATATTCCCGATATACTTGCATGAAATAAATTAGTCGTTGCATACCATTGTATAATACAAAATAGCTTGTATCTTCTCAAACCATCTAATAATTCCGGGCTTTGAGTAAGACTTTCATATATCTTGGAAGATCTTCAAGCACTTTCCCCGTTCCGAGTGCGACCGCTGTCAACGGATCATCCACAACGTGAACAGGGATGCTTGATTCAAGCCGGATACGTTCATCGAGGCCTTTCAATAATGCGCCTCCGCCGGTCAACATAATGCCGCGATCGAGAATATCACCTGATAATTCGGGTTCGGTTTTCTCAAGCGTTAATTTAATTGCATTAACGATCGTCGTTATCGATTCTGATAATGCCTCACGTATTTCAACGGAACTAACCTCGAGCGTTTTCGGTATACCGTTAACAAGATCACGTCCTTTGATGGGTAATGTAATCTCCTCCTTTAACGGCATCGCAGAACCGAGTTTACATTTGGCTTCTTCGGCAGTTCGTTCCCCGATAAGAACATTATGATTTTTCTTCAGGTACTGAATGATTGCACTATTCATTTCATCGCCGGCAATCCGTATTGATTCTTCATTTGCAATACCCGAAAGTGTTATAACGGCAATTTCTGTAGTGCCGCCGCCGATGTCAATAATCATATTCCCGACAGGTGCTTCCACATCAAGTCCCACGCCGATAGCAGCGGCCATTGGCTCGGCAATGAGATGAACTTCCCGTGCACCGGCATGTTCTGCAGAATCACGAACAGCTCGTTTCTCTACTTCAGTAATACCGCTCGGAACACATATTACAATCCGCCTGCTTGGAAACCAGTTGGCGTTAATTCTTTTAATAAACGCACGCAGCATTCCTTCGGCTATCTCAAAATCCGCAATAACACCGTCCCGTAACGGTCTAATAGTACGAATATCACTATGTGTTTTCCCAACCATATCCCGAGCTTCATTTCCTATGGACACGATTTTCTTTGTGTTTCGGTCAAAGGCAACAATTGAAGGTTCGTTTAATACAACACCTTTACCACGCATATAAATGAGTGTATTTGCCGTTCCCAGATCGACCGCGAGATCGGCGGAAAACATTGAAAATAATCCCATACTTATAAAATCCTTTTTATTGAATATATATTAATGTAGCAAATTTAATGCCATAAACAAAATTAATGCCGAAAATGGCGAATACCGGTAAATACCATAGTCAAATTATAATTATCGGCTGCATCAATAACTTCCTGATCCCGAATCGATCCTCCCGGTTGAATTACGGCGGTTGCCCCGGCACGTGCAAGCTCGATGACTCCATCGGCGAAAGGGAAAAATCCATCGCTTGCCGCCACGCTGTTTTTGAGATTAAAACCGGCGTCATTTGCTTTTTTTACAGCAATTTTTGAAGAATCTACACGCGACATCTGGCCCGCCCCGATTCCCAGGGACTGATCGTCACGGGCAAAAACTATTGTATTCGATTTAACATGTTTTGCTACCCGCCAGGCGAACAGCAATGATTCTAATTCCCGATCATCGGGTTTGCGTTTTGTCACTACCTGAAATTGGTTTTTCGTTATTCGTTTACTATCCCGATCCTGTACCAATATACCCCCATACACACTTCGCATATCCATCTCCTGTATATATCGTAAATCGACTGCCTGGCGAACAATACGTCTATCTTTTTTCTTCTGTAAAAAAGTAAGTACGTCATTTTCATATGAGGGTGCAATAATTACTTCGGTAAATATCTTATTGATCGCTTCGGCCGTAGCCATATCGAGGGGACGATTCACCGCTATTACGCCCCCGAATGCAGATGTTCTGTCTGCATCAAATGCCCGCTGATATGCTGTCGCCAGGCGATCACCGCTTGCTACACCGCACGGATTGTTATGTTTGATAATGGCAACCGTAGGGCGATCAAATTCGCTGACCAGTTGACATGCAGCAGTAAGATCAAGAATATTGTTATACGATAATTCTTTACCGTGTAATTGTTGAAAATATCGCGAGAAGCGCCCGTATAGTGCTGCCTGCTGATGGGGGTTCTCACCATACCGCAACGTCATTTCTTTAGTTAGTGATAACGATAATATATCCGGAAGTCCACTAGATTCATCCGTGAGCGAATTCAGATACCGTGCAATAACCGAATCGTAGTGTGCAGTATATTGAAATGCTTCCTGAGCAAGCCGGAAAGTACTCTCCTCAGGCAAAGCCCCGTTATGGGTTTCAATTTCCCGGAGAATTTCATCATAGTGATTCGGATTAACAATCACTGCGCGATGTTTAAAATTCTTCGCAGCAGCACGTATCATTGTTGGACCGCCAATATCAATCTGTTCTATTGCTGTATCTACCGAAACGGTTCCGTTACTCACCGTTTCTTCAAACGGATAGAGATTTACAACGACGAGTTCTATCGGCTCGATTTTATGCAAAGCGAGTGTTTCGGTGTCGGATTCAATATCTGACCGTGCAAGCAAAGCACCATGCACGGAGGGATGTAACGTCTTCACCCGGCCATCCAGTATTTCCGGAAAACCTGTTACATCCGATATCGAGGTAACGGGAATACCTTTTTCAGTGAGCGTTTTCGCTGTACCTCCTGTTGAAATTATCTCGATACCCCGTTTATGTAATGCCTCCGCAAATTCAACAATTCCCTTTTTATACGAAACACTTATCAGTGCCCGTCTGATAGTTATCAACGTTATTTTCCTTTATTGTTTTTTACGTATACACGTCTGCCATCAATAGATAATCGATCTTCTGCAAATAATTTAATTGCGCGGGAGTATACTCTGTGTTCAACCGAAAGTACCTTTTCCGCAAGTAATTCCGGAGTATCATCATCATCAACACCGATTGGCTCCTGGAGTATGATGGGACCGTGATCGTATTCCTCATCAACAAAGTGAACCGTCACACCGGTTACCTTGGCCCCGTACTCTACAACCGCTTGGTGAACTTTCATCCCATACATCCCCTGGCCCCCGAATGCAGGCAACAATGCCGGATGTATATTCATTATTCTATTGCGATATTGTGTGATAATCTCCGATGGAATTTTCTTCAAATATCCGGCAAGAACAATCAAACCGACACTACACTCATCGAGAAGCGAGAGAACTTCACTACAGTAATCTTTTTCAGTGGTATAATCCGATGGGTTTATATGCCGGTACGGAATATTTCTATCCTGAGCGATGTTAAATATGCCGGCATCACTCCTGTTACTTATAATTATTGATATGCGTGCTTTTATCTCGCCCCGGTCAATATTGTCTAAGATTGCCCGGAAATTCGACCCCCGGCCGGACGCAAACACCGCTACATTAAGCACTTTGGCCAATCGGTTAAATAGTTACTTACAAATATGCGCAAAAGTACCAGAAATTTACAGATAATTAGCACTATTGTCAATAAAAGTTGCCTTTTTTCGGATAATTTTTTTGAATTGACATTGAAAAATATTTTTTGTAAATTGGTTGTCTTAAATATTAGCACATTAAGTAAGTATTTGTAAGGAAACAAGACTTATGTTTGCAGTGGTTGAAATTCAGGGAAAACAATATACATTATCCCCGAAAGATACGGTTACCGTCGATAGGTTACCGAACAAAATCGGCGACAAAGTAAGCTTTGATAAGGTTTTACTTATTTCAGACGATAAAAAAACGAATATCGGAACTCCATCGTTAGACGGGCATCGTGTAGAAGCAAAAGTGCTTGAGCATGGCCGTGGTGAAAAAGTAATTGTGTTTAAGAAAAAACGACGCAAGGACTACAAAGTAAAACGCGGTCACCGCCAGCATTACACAACACTGCACATTGAAAAGATTTCATAAGTATTTTTTTACGAGGTAAGATTATGGCACATAAAAAAGGTCTTGGAAGTACAAAAAACGGTCGCGATAGTGTTGCCAAACGTCTGGGCGTGAAAGCCTTCGGCGGGCAAACAGTAACCGCAGGCAGCATTATTATGCGCCAGCGCGGCACAAAAATTCATCCCGGCATTAATGTCGGCAAAGGAAGCGACGATACGCTCTTTGCACTGAAGGATGGCACTGTGAAATTTCAGCGATTCGGAAAAAACAGAAAAAGAGTTAACATTATAGCCGAAGCATAACAAACTTCGGCTTTTTTATATTTATCTTAATCTTTACCTCATATCCGCATCGAGAGCGGATGCTCCTGCCATAGATTACACAATGTTAGATGCGTCTAAATAAAACCATTCTCAAAATCAGCAAACGGAGTGTATTATGAAAGTTACAGTAATCGGTGCTGGAAATGTCGGTGCGACAACTGCACATATACTCGCCAATAAAGAACTTGCCAATGAAATTGTCCTCGTCGATATAGTGGAGGGTATTCCGCAAGGTAAAGCCCTCGATATGTATGAGGCGACACCTGTTGAGCGTACCGATACCCGGGTTATCGGCACCAATAATTATGAAGACACAAAAAATTCGGATATTATAATCATTACTGCCGGACTTCCGCGAAAACCGGGCATGAGCCGTGACGATCTGTTGGCAAAAAATGCCGATATCGTAAAATCAGTTACCGAACAGGCTGTGGCACAATCACCGAATTCTATTCTCATCGTGGTTTCAAATCCCCTCGATGTGATGACCTATGTAGCATACAAGACGAGCGGTTTTGAGAAAAATCGTGTTATGGGTATGGCCGGCGTGCTTGATTCGGCCCGTTTCCGTACATTTATCGCAATGGAACTCAACGTTTCGGTAGAAGATATTTCTGCATTTGTACTTGGCGGTCACGGTGATTCGATGGTGCCGTTACCACGCTACTCAACAGTAGCCGGAATTCCACTCCCCGATCTTATGGATAAGGAAACTATAGACCGTCTCGTACAACGCACGCGCGATGGTGGTATTGAGATTGTAAATTATTTAAAGGCAGGAAGTGCTTATTATGCACCTGCATCGTCAAGCGTTGAAATGGCTGAAGCAATAATAAAAGACAAAAAACGCATCCTCCCCTGCGCTGCGTGGCTTGAAGGTGAATACAATCTGAACGATGTAATGGTGGGTGTACCGGTTAAACTCGGAAAGAATGGTATTGAGGAAATCGTTCAAATCAAACTGAACCCGGATGAGCAGGAAGCGTTAAACAAATCGGCGAGTGGTGTTAAAGGTATGATGGAAAAGGTAAATCTATAATTAAAACAAGTAGATATCCGGGGTACCCGTTCCAGGGTATCCCGGATGTTACTCATCGTCTTTCAATCCTGATTTTGGTCCGGTATATAACGACATCCGAACTTCACATCCCGTATCGTGTTCATTTGCACGGACTTCAACCTCATCCATGAGGGTTTGCATTAAAAACAGGCCTCTCCCGCTTTCTTTCAATAAATTTTCCTCATCCAGCGGATTCGGGATTATATTCGGGTCGAAGCCCTCTCCTTCATCTCTTACCCGAACCACTATATAGTGTTTTCTTATCACAACAATAACGGTAACATTTTTCTGCACATTCGACTTATTACCATGCATAATTGCGTTATTGACTGCTTCGGTAGTTGCGACCAATAACTTATGAAACTCAACCTCACCAAGTTTAATTTTGTTATTCACATCTTCTAAAAACGGCTCGACCTCCCCGACGTTTTCCGGTGAACTCTTCAGTGTTAACTGATATTTCTCTTTTTGTTCCGACAATGTTGTGCTCCCGCATTTATAAAAAGTTAATTAAAATCGAGCACCGATATCGACTGTCATATTCGGTATTGACCCACTATGTTCTCTGTCACGAAACTGCAGTTCATACCATCCCTGGATTGTTAAACGCAATCGCCGATCTATATCCCAGAAGATATAACATGTCGGACCGACGTTACGCAACTGCGTCTCAAACTCACGTTCACGTTGAATATATCGATATCGGTTACGGTTAAAATACCGAATCCCTCCGGCAAAGGCAATTGATCCCGGCCGGACATCATATCGTACCGATGCAATCAGTGTTACTTCCTCAAAAGAGTGCAATGGGCGCTCTGTAAAGGCATCCCACCTGATTTCACCCCGTTCATATCTACGATAATGTGAGAAAAAATCAAACCGGGTATTTTCGGTTAATTGTACACGTGTTGAATCTATCCATCCCATCTGTCGGTATGAAAGACTGCGAAGATTCGTGAGCATATCTTCAAAATCATATACGGTATAGTTCGCCATCACCTCAAAGGCATTTGTAGTTCTCAACCAATCAAACGGCTCATAGGTGAGGGCAGGAGTAAGGCGTAACACCCTGTTCCAGTTATTATTGGCGCTTCGTTGCGCCCGTAAATAAACGACATGTGCAAGCATAAGATCTGCCGACACAGTAAGTGTAAGATATCTGTTTATTGTATGACTGGTACCGGTAGACAGCAATATACGAAGTTCATCCCGATCATCAAAACTAAGCGGGCTGGGTGTATCGTAGCGCAGTATCGATGTCGAACCGGCAAAGTTAAAACGGTGCCCCTGCGCCAAACGAACAGATCCCTGTGTGGCAAGCGTTGTTCTCTGAGAAATGTTATTTTTTCGAAACTCGCTTTCTGCCCGCTCATCAACAAACGATGAGGGTATGGTTTCATCGACGGAGCTAAGCCGGTGCTCTTCCGAACGCTCACTATAGGTAAGATGACTTGAACCGCTAAACCGGTCTCCGAAAGAATATCGTAACCCAATCCGGGCATTCAATGAAAATTCATCAACCGATGTACCGAACAGATAACTGGTAACCGGTGTTGTCGGTTGATAGAAATAATCACGTGTTACAGTGCGCCAATCAATCGATGTTCTCACCATACCGGTAATATTTTCACGCAACGAATACTGTATCTCTCCTGCGGTTCCGACTCGTTGATCGAACCGCTGATCGATATTCATAGCCACATTAAATATATCCCGGGTGACATCATCTGCCGAGAAGTAAAACTCGCGGCGTGAATAAGTATAGTATGACTGAACAGTAAGAAATGTCTGCCGATCGAATTCACGTTCAAGATCTACATGGATAAAGTGACTCGCGGTAGTCCTCGGATCGACTTGTTGCAATGAAAACTGACTGTCAATATTCAGGAATGTCTCGGCATATTCTATATTTTCACCACGTAAACGGGCAAGATATGACCATCCATAATCGGTTTTTTCGGCCTGCCGGTCTATTGTATACCCGACATACGGAACGACGGTAAGATTATCAAACAGCGTATATCCCATACCGGCATACATATCAGAGATACCGGCATCGTTCAGGCCGGTTATCTGATCATCCGAAAGAAAAAGTGACGAGCCAGAGACCCTGACATCCATACGGTCATTAAGACGTCTGCCCCCGAGTATCCTGAGTTCCTGTTGATCCTTGATAAATTGCCGGTCGGTTCGGATCAATCCCGATCTGAAATTTTCATCAATCATGAGAAACCATCGGTCGTGAATATAGTTG
Organism: Ignavibacteriales bacterium; assembly: GCA_003568415.1. Classification (GTDB taxonomy): domain Bacteria; phylum Bacteroidota; class Ignavibacteria; order T3Sed10-11; family T3Sed10-11; genus T3Sed10-11. The sequence continues at coordinate 35,945 of PWXV01000324.1, read as the reverse complement.
GTTTGATGATTGAGATTCCACTGGAAACTTGAAAGCAGACGCTCAAAAGAAAGTGAAGTGCTGTGAGGCGCTGCAAGCGTATCGGTAACGACAAGCGCTTCCCGTGGAAATGCTATTATTTCCGGTACCTGTGCTTCGGATTGCGGCACACAAAATAAGATGAGAGTAAATACAATTGAAAATTTCATCTCAGTGTTTATCGGTAGCGAATAGAGCTTTTCGAAACAGGTTCCAAAACCGTCGATGGTCGATCTCGGCAATCACGGAAACAACGGGTGCATTTTTTTCATTACCTATCGCATCCCGGGTAAGTGTTGTTCCTGACGTGTAAAGTCCCTGGGTCTCTATTAATATAGGTTTTTTGTAACGTTTTTTCACTATTGAGGGAACAGCAGCAATTGCTATTGTAAGAGGATCATGCATAAAGCCGCCTCTAAAACCTTCCACCCTGCTGTGGAAATCCATATAAAATTCTGTAACATCTGCGATAAAACGCGAGACACCTGAATTTGCTTTTCGGCTCCATGCAATCACATCTTTCCGGCTCAGGGGTACGGTCTCGGTTACATTTAACGGTACGATCGTCAGCGGTATTCCTGCTTGTGCGACAACATTAACAGCGTCCGGATCTACATAGTAATTGAATTCAGCGAGCGGGCCGGTATTTCCCCGATGCCCGAACGATCCTCCCATGCTGATGATTTCTTTAACGCGTTGCATAGTACGGTTGTCTTTTTTAATAGCCCGGGCAATATTGGTCAACGGACCGGTAGCGACAATCGACACAGGCGTTTTACTTTTTTTTATTATATCGATTAGTAACGGAACCGCACGCTCGGTTTGTATACGGGTACGATACCGTATGTATTTTCCCCGGACATTTCCCAATCCTTCATCACCATGAACTTCGGGTGCGTGGAAACGGGTACGACGCAACGACGCTGAGGCTCCTTTACCGAGCCGTATTCCTTTGTGCTCGATCAACCCTAACACAACTTTAGTATTTTCAGTTACCTCATCAACGTGCACATTACCGCTAACGGTAGTTATGGCTTTTACCTCGAGCTGCGGCAGGCGTAATGCAAACAAGATCGCTATTGAATCATCGACACCGGTATCGACATCAAGCAGTATCGTTCGTTTCATTGCTATGCGATCTCATTAAAAACATCATTAACGGTTCGCCGGGGTCTGAATCCGAGTTCCGTTTTTGCCTTGTAATTTGCGATCAGACTCTTTGTATCCGGCAGCCGGTTTTTATAGATGATAGTTTCAGGGAAAAATTTCCTTACGAGTTTTATCGATGCAACACCGGTCCAGTTATCGTCGGCGGTAATAAACCATGATCGTTGTTCCTCACGATACTCACGCTCGAGTGCAAGTGCGAACGCATCTGCCGCATCCATGCCATGTATAAATGCCCACAAATTTTTATACCAATTCGGATACTCATCGATTAACGTACGATACAATTTTTGCTCTTCGGGTTCGGGTACCCATATCCACGGCATACGAAAACAAAGGGTTTGCATTGCGTAACGTCTTGTATATGTTTTGCACATTTCTTCGCACAACACCTTGCTCATACCATACGGATCCTGCGGACGAAGCGGATGATCTTCATCGACCGGAACATAATCAGGATGGTTTTTACGTTCGGCAAATGCGAAGCCAAGTGTTGATTCGCTGGAGGCAAATACGAACTTCCGGACATTATTCCGGGCGGCGGCCTCAAGCATATTGAACGTCCCCATTACATTGAGATTAATCACCTCCTCTGCCGGGTGATCGAGCGGATGCGGGATTGCAGCAAGGTGCACGATAGCATCGATTCCTTGTGTCTTCTCTATTAAAAATGGCAGATCGAGGACGTTACCCTCATGATATTCAACAGAATCTTCAGGGGGTATTTTATCAAGAACAATAACCCTATATTTATCCCGCAGTGCCCTGACAACATACCGGCCAAGCAATCCGCTGCCGCCCGTTACGAGGATTGTTTCCATAGATTTTATAATTTAGTGAACCTAACCAATAGTACGGAGAAGGCACTAAAAAAGCAAAATATTCTGCATTTTCATTCTAAAATCAATGACTTTCATAGTCAGACAAATCGGGAGATATATTAATTTTTGCCCTCCCGCTCTTTCTCCTTCAACATTTATCACATCCGGAATGGGGTAGCCGTTTGGTTTTGCAGTTCATCGGATTTTTCGTATTTTTACTGGATAAATAAGCACACATAACCACTCAGATTATCTATCTTACAAATGATCCTCACAGACAAACAGATACTCGACGAGATCGAGAGCGGTAGAATAGTAATTGAACCGTTCGACCGGAAGCACCTCGGTTCGAACAGCTACGACGTACACCTCGGAAAACACCTTGCAATCTATAAAGACGATTTATTGGACAGTAGAGAACACAATAAGGTTACCTATATTGAAATACCCGATGAGGGGATGATATTGTTTCCTTCACGATTATACCTTGGTGTAACACTTGAGTACACCGAAACGCATAAACACGTTCCGTTCCTCGAAGGCAAAAGCAGTATTGGACGGCTCGGTATCGATATTCACGCGACCGCCGGTAAGGGCGATGTCGGATTTTGTAATTACTGGACACTGGAGATTTCGGTTAAGCAGCCGGTACGCGTATACTATGGCATGCCGATCGGACAATTAATATATTTTGAAACATCCGGAGATGTGCTTACACCATACAACAAAAAGACTTCAGCCAAATATACGCAACGCAACGAAAAACCGATGGAATCAATGATGTGGAAGAACTTCAAATGACCTTTACCGAACGGCTGCGGCAAATACAACAGACCTGTAATAGTCTGTTATGTATCGGACTTGATCCGGTGCTCGATAAAATTCCTTCACACCTGCAAAAAACAGGCGACCCGATTGTAGAATTTAATAAACACATTATCGAATCGACATCGGACATGGTATGTGCCTATAAATTTAATCTTGCTTTTTACGAAGCACAGGGAATATCGGGTATTGAAGCGCTTGAGGATTCACTTGAGCTGGTACCGGATGGAATTATCACTATCGGTGACGGTAAACGCAACGATATCGGTAATTCAGCAGAACGGTACGCGGAGACACTATTCGATGGATTTGAATTCGATGCCGTGACGGTCAATCCGTATATGGGAACCGATTCGGTGGAGCCTTTTATTCAGTATCCGGAGAAAGGTGCTTTCATTCTTGCTCTGACCTCTAATCCGGGTGCAAAGGATTTTCAAAAATTGAAAGTCGGTGACCGTTATCTCTATGAAAGGGTAGTTCAACGGGCGAAGAAATGGAACACCAGTAAAAATATCGGGCTCGTGGTCGGAGCAACACAAGCACGCGAGCTTGCCGGCATTAGAAAACTTGCCCCCGATATGCCGATACTATTACCCGGTATCGGTGCACAGGGCGGTGACTTGAAAAATTCAGTTGAACACGGTTGTACGAAGAATAAGGATCTGCTACTGATAAACGTCGGACGATCGATCATTTACGCGAATAATGTACGAGATACCGCAGTGGAAGTGCATGCAATGATCAATACATACCGGAATGAGATCACATAATCTATGAACAAACCGGGAGGAACATCATGCCACGCACAACGTTGCTGCCGGAAAAGTTCCTGCATGAAGTATGGTCGCAGCAGCTTTTCCGTACCGCTTCCCTCGAATCACACGAGGGACTTTCCGTAACCATAATCGATCCGGGCACACCGAACACCGACACCGGACCGGATTTCCTCAACGCAAAAATACAAATCGGTGACACACTCTACGCCGGCGACATCGAGATACACCGCACGCTCGAAGACTGGTCAACTCACCTTCACCAGCACGACCCGCGATATAATAAAGTCATATTACACGTTGTAATGAAATCCGGCAGCGACTTTGAGAGAACAACTACAGAAAGCGGACGCAAAGTGCCGACATTAATTCTCGACCAGTTTCTCATTGAACCGGTTCGCGCGGTCTGGCAAAAGTCTATATCGGGCGAGCGCTCACGCCGGTTGGATCATATAGCCTGTTATGGAAAGAATGATGGTGTCGATAATAACCTCAAACTGAACTGGATTACTACACTTGGTATGCGGCGAATTGAACTGAAGGTACGGACAATGCATAACCGTCTGCACGAACTTGCATCACCCGACAATTACGATCTGCGTGAACCCGCCGCGCGGTACGGCGAGATACCGTTTCAGGGAAACATCGATGAGATACCACCTCCGGCGCGCCCTCCATCGGTTAATGATCTACGAAAGAAAGATGCGTGGGAGCAGTTATTATACGAATCGATAGCCGAAGCGCTCGGATATTCCAAAAATCAGCTTCCGTTCAGACGGCTTTCGTCCCTTGTGACCTTCCCGCGTCTACGCGAACTACCCGGGGATGCACGTGAAGGGCTCCTTTTCGAAATGGCAGGCCTTCTTGACAATACAACCGACGATACCTATCAAAAGGAATTACGCCATACAGTTGGAAACGAAAAAACAAAAATCAAACATTCGCCGATGGATGCAACCGAATGGCAGTTCTTCCGGCTGCGTCCGCAAAACTTCCCGACGCTGCGCATAGCCGCGCTTGCCCGCATAGTGGAACGAATGATCGATAATCCTGTGCTTGAATTTCTTCTCGGTACTGTAAAACAACCGGATGCTGTACCACGGAATAAAATCAAAGAGATCAGAAACTATTTTACAATACCTGCCGATGGATACTGGAAGAATCATTATACGTTCGGTAAAAAAGCTTCGCGCAAGCTAACACAACTGATCGGCAGGAGCCGTATCGACGAGATTACGATAAATGTTATACTACCATTTCTGTTTTTATATGCACGGACGTATAAAGACATAGATCTACGAGGTGCGACTGAAGAATTATTTTCCACACTATCTGCACCGGCGGATAACAATATAACACGCAAGATCGACAAGGAATTGCTGAACGGTAAACCGGAAAAAACAACTGCACCAATGTATCAAGGAAAGATACAATTGTATAAATTCTATTGCCGGGAAGAACGGTGCGGTGAGTGTGAGGTTGGAAAGGTTGTGTTCGGGTGATAACTTCGGGTTATTTTTAATTTATATATTTTTATGAATTCGTTTGCACAACTTCATTTTGATCTGCTTACGATACCGTCGCGGAAACAACGGGTTCACCGGCTGTACCGGTATATGCAAGATATTCAAATTGATGCTGACCGGCATTGGGCAGAATCATTGTTACGGAATACCGGTAAACGCAGATATATCAAGTATGATGAACTTCGTATATGTGTATCGGATTTTACAGAACTCCCGCTATGGCTTATTGAAGAATGTATTCAGCACACAGGCAACCTTACCGACGCAACTACGCTACTGGTAAAATCAAATACGAGTGCTTCAACACTGCCATTGCACGAAATTATGGATCGTCTTCACGATCTTAATCATTCATCCTATAAACATACAAGAGATTACATCCATTCACTATGGAGAGTGTTATCCCCTAAAGAGCTATATGTGTTTAACAGAATTATTACCGGTACATACAGGTCTCCGGTCAGTGAAACGGAGCTCAATGAATCATTCCATACAAAATTCACGGCGACCCGCCGGCACGCCACAATAAAAGCAGTCTTGCTTTATGTATCCCGCAATGAATACACATTTGCCGTTTGGAAAGATGAATTGCTTGTTCCGATTGTTAAAGCAAAGTCGGGCATCGTTTCTGATGAGCACCTCCGGATACGGGATTATGTGTCAAAAAACACCCGCGAACAATTCGGTCCGGTCGTGAGTATTAACCCAGGTTTAGTATATGAAATAGCATTTGAATCGGTTGAACGGGCAAACCGTAGGAAATCCGGTGTTAAACTCATCTCACCCTGGATTATCAGGCGGTGTGATAATACTTCTCTGGATGAGGTGGACCGACTTGAAACGGTATATTCTTATTTAGATGATAGAGATGGTTGAGGTAGTAAATTCAAATTAAACAGCACGATGCCGGGTGGAGACCATCTGCGCCGGGAGATGCGCGCAGGAAGATGGCCTCCACCTGCGCGAAGGATTTGCAGTAGTGTGGATTTTAAAAAAGCTACTACGAATTATTCCCGCACACAAGGTGGACGCCACCCCCTTCACACAAAGCCAGCACACAGGTGGTGTCCACCCTACCATGGTTCAATGAACAAAACCTTCTACTTTTCTGTTCATAACAATATTACTTACGTATCGATACCAGGGAAAGGAACAAAAACAATTAAAACAACCTATCGGAAAGCAAAAGATCTCGGGATTCCTCATATTAAACGGCATATATTCCTATGCTGCGATCAGACTAAACCGAAATGCTGTGACCGGGGCAGGTCACTGGTGGCGTGGGAGTACTTAAAAAAACGTTTAAAAGAACTTGAACTCAATGGTAACAAAAGTATATTCCGTACAAAAGCTAACTGTTTACGCATCTGCGAATCAGGTCCCATCGCGGTAGTCTACCCCGAAGGTGTATGGTACCATAGCTGCGATCCGCCGGTGCTCGAACGCATTATTCAGGAACATCTCATCGGAGGAAACATTGTAGAGGATTACCTGATCGTTCAGAATAATTTAACGGATATAAAAACGGTTAACGATGAAAAGCAAATCGGTTCGGGGTAAAACCTGTAAATCGTTTTGCCTCGATAGCGTTGTCGTTCTTTATTTTATGACTTTAACATTTTCAATTTCTTCTTCACCTTTTCACTTCGCAACTCACGCAACGCATCCTTTGCTATCCACCGGGCAGTTTTCGAATTATATTGTTCAATATCAAGTGCAGTGTCGATAGCTTTTCGATGCAATACCACATTTCGCTTACCAATCTGGCGCAACACCCAGTTCACTGCTTTCCTCACAAAGTTACGCTCATCGATTGCATGTTTTTTTATGATCGGGAGAAATTTTTCAAATCGCGAATCGGAAGCATTCTTATCGTGGACCGATAACGCTGCCATAAGAACAAAACCGGCACGCTTCACGAATTCTTCTTCCCTGTTCGTCCATGCAAACGCTTTTTTATACGCATACTTTGTTCGATCGAACAAATTGGAGCAAACCTGATCGCACAGATCCCACGAGTTGAAATCCTGCACCCATCTTTCCATTTGCTCTTCGGTAACCAGGGCAGGGTCATCAATCATACCTGCAAGAATTCGGGCTTCGTGATTACCGGTATCCCACAAGGCACGTGCGAGATCGTGGTCGAGACCGATATCTTTTGCAATCTTTCGAAGTTCATAAATCGATACACCATATGCATTCTCGACGTTAATGCCGAACCGTGCCATTCCTTCACGGTTACCCGGTTTAGCGTGTGATTTGATTACGTTCAATATGCCGGACACCCGTTCGGATTTCATGACTCCTGTAATATTTTCCGGATAAGTATGATCTGTCCGGTATGGTATGCAGTATGATCTGCGATCAAAAGTGCCTGGCGGAATAATGTCTGTCCGGTGCCGTGTTCAAATTGTTTTAATAAATCAAAACCGGGATCGTCAAGGAGTTCTCTGAACGCTTCCCTGTCCTGTCGTATAGCGAGCAACGATTTTTCCCATTGTTCGTCATTGTCCGGTGATTCCTGTTCGGGCCAGTAATCATCGGGCCAGGTGTGTTCTTGATAATCCGGATTCCGGGTAAAATCGAGTATATCCCATTGCGCTGTGCGGATATGCTCGACAAGCTGCCAAATTGAATAGGGAAACCCGTCCGGCTTCATTCCGCGGAATGCTTTTGGAAGATTATCAACCGCACTCTCGAAGTTGAGATGCGCCTCCTGCCAGGAAAGCACATCTTTCAGATATGCCCGTACCTTTTGATCTCTTTCCATACTTATAATCCCTCCAGAAATTCCTTAATCTTTTGATAATAGGCAGCGCCGCCCACAATATACGTATCGTTGTGATCGGCACCCTCGATTGTATAAAACTCTTTAGGATGGTTGGCTGCCTCATATAATTTTCTGCCAAGCTCGTACGGAACTATGGTATCACGGTTGCCGTGTGTGAACAGTACGGGGATATGTATATTTTTTATCTTTCCTATTGAATCAAACTTTGATGATATCATTGCGCCGACGGGAAGGAAGGGCATAAGCACCCTCGCCATTGCCTTTGCATCGGTAAATGCGGATTCGAGGATCATTCCCCGAATCTCCCGCTGTGTTGCCACTTCAACGGCAACAGCAGCGCCGAGACTTCTGCCAAAGAGCACGACAGTATCTCCGGTATGTTGTTTTTCATTGATCAGGTAATCGTATGCTGCAACGCCGTCTTTATAGATTCCGGCTTCATCCGGCTCTCCTTCACTTTTTCCATACCCGCGGTAATCTATTATAAATACATTGACGCCGAGATCGAGAAGGTCACGCATATTTTCAAGCCGGTGGGTGATGTTGCCGGCATTTCCGTGATACCAGAGTAATGTAATATTGAGATCGGATCCGGCTCCTTCCGCATACCAGCCATGCAGTTTTACGTCGTCATCAGCCGTGAACCAACAATCTTTGGCAGCGACACCAAAACGTTCCGGCTCCCAGAACCCCTCCGGATATTTTGCAGGATAATAGATCATTTGCTTTTCAAGTGCTGATATCATAACGAGTAGTAGTATTGATACGATGAGTAGTATACCGATTATAGATAAAGTGTAATTAAGTATCTTCATTTTTAAATATTTCGAATCGTAAACTTTATCAGTTCACAATATCTCCTTTAAAGATCGTTCTCACCGCAACACCAACTGTATTGTTCTTGAGATAGGAGATATGCTCACCATCGAAGGGAATCGGTTGCATCCCAAACTGGTTGACAAGTGCATTATCTTTAACAATATTGGGGACAGCCAGCAGGTCAAGTAAGCTGGTAGATACCGGCGAACCGGGAAGTGTTTTCTCCATAAAAATAACTGGCCCGCGTAACAACCATGTCGGTGCCGGAAACAAGATCCTGTGCGAATCGAGAGCCTTTATGACCCGACGTTCAATCTCTCCGAGGTTTAATATTTCCGGCCCCCCGAGATCAAGCGCTTTCCCGATTGTCGTTTCATCATCCAACGAACGTACAATAGCTTCTGCAACGTCATTGACCGAAACGGGCTGGAATTCTGCTTTTCCGCCACCGATAAGAGGATAAATTACCGGCGTTAATTTTACGAGACGGGCGATTGAATTAAAGAATTCATCCTGCGGGCCGAATATTGCCGATGGTCGAAGGGCCGTCCAATTCTGCATATTTCCGGCAACATAGTCCTGTGCATTCCCCTTGCTTTTAAGGAAACGATACGGCATTGCACTATCCGCCCCGTTCTGACTCATATAAATGAACCGGTCAACGCCTGCCTCCCGAGCCGCATCCACAACGTTTACGGTGCCCTGGTAATTGACCTCCTCATATGTTCGTCCTCCTTTTTCCAATGCGATCGCTACAAGATGTATCACTGCTGCTACATCCTTCATCAACGGTTTTAAACTTATCCGGTCGGTCACATCACCCTCGACGAGCTCAATTTCATCTACAATATCTTCTAAACGTTTCTTTGCCTTCTCGACGTTTCTCACCATTGCCCGCACGGGTTTGCCTCTTTGTACAAGACGACGCACGGTGTTATTCCCGACGAATCCAGCAGCACCGGTCACCAGTATTTTCATAGTAATCCCTCCTATTTTTGTTCATTAAATATTTTGTCGATCACATTCCGCCGGTAATTAAATATTTCATCAAGTTGTTTCCCTATCAGCGACATGTGCATCAATCGACCTAAGGGTCCGAACGGCAGTTTGTAGGTTACACGATCGGTCATTAACACACCGTCATCTTTCTCTTCAAACATATGCACATGTATCCAGGTTCTGTACGGTCCCTTGATCTGCTCATCGATAAAACAACTCGGCGGATCGTATTTTGTTATCTGCGTATGCCACCGCACAGGAAACCCGAGCCATGCAATGGTATACTCTATTTCGGTTCCTTGCGCCATATGAATCGGTGACGGTGTTGTAATTTGAAATTTAAGCCAGCGCGGTGTGATCCGTGCAAGGTTTTCCGGTTTTTCAAAGAAAGCGAATACGTGTTCAAGTGATGCAGGAATCCATTGTTGCCTGCTGAGTATATAGTGCATGTACTTCTATTCTTTATCAAGTTGTTGACGTATGATTTGTACCAGTTCGGGAACTTTATAAGGTTTTTGTATAATTGTTTGGGCTCCCATATACATAAGTTCATCCCGTTGTCCCGCACTTAAATAACCACTGACAATGATGACCGGTACGGCGTTGTTTATATTTTTGATCTTCTGAAATACTTCATTACCCGAAACACTTGGTAAACCAATATCCAGAACAATACACTCGATATGTGTATGGTTTGATTTATATCGCTCAACAGCTTCATTTCCATCGCCGGCCGTTATGACTGTATAACCACGATCCTGCAATTCTTTGGTGAGTATATTTCGTAAAACATCTTCATCCTCGACAACAAATATCGTTTCAGTGCCGGTGACATCAACGATCTTTGGTTCCTCAGCCATCTCACCTTCATCTTTCTTGATAACCGGAAAATATATCTCAAACGTTGTACCCTTGTTTTTCTCCGAAACAAAATTGATATGGCCGTTATGACTTTTTACCACACCATACACAACCGACAAACCAAGTCCCGTTCCTTTCCCCACCGGCTTGGTTGTAAAGAAGGGATCAAATACCCGTTGATGTATCTCTGAGTCGATACCAGTACCCGTATCGCTAATAGTTATCCGTACATGGTTACGTTGTTCAGCGTTAGAAACATGCGCTCGAATAGATTGCGCGTTAATTTCATCGACAGTTATATCGATTGTTCCTTTACCCCTGGTATCTTTTCGTTCCAGTATCGCATCCCGTGCGTTAATGGATAAGTTCAGCAACATTTGATATAACTGTCCGCGATCTCCCTGTATCTGGGAAAGGTTGGCAGCAATAGTATAATTAATCTCAACAGTTTTTTCGAAGGTATGTTTCAGCACTTTTATAAGTTCCTGTACTACCTCGTCTACCGACAATGGATGTAAGCGAATATCCTCAACACGTGCAAATTTAAGTAACTGGCGGGCAATGTCGGTGCCACGCTCGACACCGCTTTCACCCAATTCAATATAAGATTGCAGCGGAGAATCCTGCAGTTTTGTTTTTAAAACCGATAAACTGCCCTGGATTATTGTCAGAATGTTGTTGAAATCGTGTGCAATTCCGCCCGCGAGGTACCCGAGACTCTCAAGTTTATGAGATTGCAGGAGATGTTCTTCGAGACGTTTTTGTTCGGTTATATCACGGATAATTCCCCGGTAAACAACGATCTTCCCATCTATATCCCGCACTGCAGTTGCTGTTTCGAGGGCAATTCGTTCTTCACCATCCTGTCGTCTGAATACTGCTTCGAAATCCTTGACGTACCCCTTCTCTTCCATTAGCTGCATCCACCGGTCACGCACTGCAGGATCGGCATACGTTTCAGTCTGAATATTACTATTGAGCGCCTCTTGTTTATCTTTGAAACCGAACAACTCTAATCCTGCCGGATTTATATCGATAAAACGACCTTCCGGATCGCTCATATACACCGTATCTTTTGACTCCTCAAATAACTCCCGGTATTTGCGCTCCGATTCTGCAATAGTTTTATGTGCTTCATAACGATGGAAGATCTCATCCTTAAACTTTTTTGAAGGGAGATGGACAAGAATTGCAAACAACACAAAAAATATAGTATACCCTATGCTGATAAGCCAGATCTGAAGATCCGAAGCTTCCATACGTAACTCTGTGTGCGGTATGACATCTGCATTTATTTCAAGGATCGCAAGAATAAAAACAAAAAGACTGCTGAGCAGTGAAAACATCAATGCCCAGGTAATGCCGGCAAGAATACCGTTAAAAACAATAACGATTAAAAATACAAAACCGATAAATGGTACCGTAATACCACCCGAGTAAAATACCACCAGACCTATAGCGAAAATATCGAGTATAATGTTTGTAAGCAGTACGTCGGATTTATTTTTTATCTTCTGAAGCAGGAATTTATGGGGTTGATTGATGAATGCCTCAAAAATCCCCACCGCTACAAGTACCCAAATCGGGAGTCCCAGGACTAGAAAATAATCGAGCACAATAAAAAAAAGCGGCAAAAATAAGCCGCTTATAAAACGGGCACGGAACGAATAATCGATGGCAAAGTCGATCATTTCATCGCCAAACTCCGATGGGATAAAAGTATTTTGGTCGATAGTATCGGGCATATGTGAGAACTAAAGTATAGGTACGTGTTTAATGTAAGGTAAAAGAATCAGGGTAAACAAGCAACAGAAATACACAATTATGTTATGCATAAGGAAGCAGAGGAGAGTATTGCACGGAATCATGTAAAAAAGGGCAGGATTTTCATCCCGCCCTTTTTATAACTTCTGTAATGTTACCTGTTGAACTCAGAGATCGATCTCTTTTGTTTCCGACACGCTATTGCCGCCGGTGTCCGTTACCGTCAACTTCACCTGATACGTATTGCCGTGCCCATTGCGGTTGCGGAGTGAATGTTCACCCGAAGCCCCTGAACCGCTGACAGACGACGTTTGAGAGTCGATCACGTTACCATCAAGTATGAGTTCAGACTGCACGCTGGAGAGATTTTCTCCCGACACCGCCCAGTTCACAGTAACCCGTGCCCAGGCGGGATTGCTTGAATCGGTGAGGTCAAATACATCTATTGACAGTTCTCCGTTTACCGGATCGTCCGGATCATCATCTTCTTCCTGTGCAAGTGCAAAATCGAGAGTCGTCGTTTCATCGCCGGAGATCGTTGCAGGTTTTGTCTCAGCTACATAATCATCTGCTGATGCGGTGACGTCGTATGATCCTTCAGGTATATTCTCAATACTATATGATCCATCACTACCGGTTGTTGCGGAGAAATCAGTTCCGTCTACAGTTACCGAAGCTCCCTGAATTCCCGAACCAGTTTCTGCATCTGATACTGTTCCCGCAAGGATTCCTGTAGGATCGTCAGGGGCAGGTTCCGCACCGGATACCGCTGCAACGGCGAGATCTGCACGGGCAAGGCCATACCCCTGGTGATTTGACGAAAGTCCGAGATCTTCAGCGGTATCACGAAGTATTTGTCTCACTTCTGAATGTGTTAAACCGGTATTCGAAGCCCAAGCAAGTGCAGCAACACCGGCAACGTGCGGTGATGCCATTGATGTACCGCTATAAGTACCGTATTCATCACCCGGTAGTGTGCTTAAAATGCTCGAACCCGGTGCAATGAGTTCTACATCCGGACCGGTACTTGAAAAGCTGGAACGAGTGTCATTTTGAGTCGATGATCCAACGGCAATAACCGATTCGTACCGTGCAGGATAACCGACGTTATCTCCGCGGCCGCCGGGATTACCACTGTTACCGGCAGAAGCGACGAGCAGATGACCCGCGGCATAAGCAGCGTCACACGCATCGCGTAAGGTCTGCGAATCGCTGCTGCCGCCGAGACTCATATTAAGAACCGGTATACCCTGATCTACTGCCCATTCGATACCGGCCACAACTGAAGCGACCGTTCCGCTGCCACCGTCGGATAGGACCTTTACCGCATAGAGAGAAACATCCGGTGCCACACCAACCACACCGAGATTATTATCCAGTGCTGCAACAGTACCGGCTACGTGCGTCCCGTGTCCGCTTCCGTCGCTTCCCCAGTGTGTATCATCCACGGTAGTTTCTCCGCCTGCTACCTTGAGGTCTTCGTGGTCCTCATCTATACCGGTATCGAGTATAGCGACACCAATGTCGTTACCGGTGGAGATATCCCACGTCGAAAATGAATAGCTTTCATCTCCAAAGACCCGGTCAATTCCCCACGGCACGGTCTGACTGTGTGCAAACATTTCGTAGTCAGGTTCTACGTATGCGATGTTGGGGTTTTTTAATAAAGCATCTGCCGCTTGCGGACTCATCTGCGCCGCAACTGCAGGTACAATGGTAAACGTTCTCGTTACCTGTCCGCCCACACCTTCTACAATACCGGCATCGGGTGAATTTGTAAATCCGACAAGGTACCGGTCGCCCGTTACGGTTTTGGCGAGATGCCCTGTTTCGCCGGATTTCGGAGCGAGGACTTCTTCCTGATCAACACAACCGGATAGTAATAAGAGAATAGAAACTACAACCACCGAAAAAGAAAGTTGCCAATACTTCATATTTCCTCCCGAATATTTTGGTGAATGGCTTTTTTATTGTTGATCAAACGGCAGGAATCAACAATATATGATTAGTTAAGACCCAAAACACCTCTCTTGAATTAGAAATTCGCACTTTCGCATCCCCGCATAGGTCATCATATAAAGATATATATGTTTTTTAAAAATACAAGTTACAAAAAAAATATTGTCTGTTTCACGCCGTTTTGGACTTTTTTATTCCCCAGATAACATCGGCAAGCGTCGGAATGCCATCCTCAAAATTAAAAGTCAATAACTTTGCCCGGTCAAACTGTATAACATACGACTCGATTATATTCCGCAACCATGCGATCTCGGCTTTCAATTTCCAGTGTTCATTATCATATGAATAGAGTACAATGAATAATCTGTTCCTGGCATGGTTACGGCTTCCCTGTGACTGATTAGAATACAACCACCTTATCAACTCTTCCGGATGTGTCCGGGCTTGTTCAATCGTTCCGTTATAACTTTTCGGAAAAACTGTCGTTTTATGATCAAAGCGGATACCGTGTACAGAAAAATCGGCAAGCCGGTTTCGTACATCCCGTTCAGGTTCAACACCCGGCATACGACAGAATATTTCTTCAACCGCACGTGCAGACCAGTAGTTATACCAGCGATTCATTGCATACATTGTTAATGCATCGCAGCGAGGATCATCACGGAATGTTTTCTTTATTCTTGCAAACAATGTTTCAAATGTATGCGTATCGTATATAAACTGTGTTCTTTTATCGAAGTGATCGTTTTGCTTTCTGCCCCATGCATACGGATAGGCAAGACGTTTTTTTAATTCCCGCTCGATTCTATCAAGATCCATTATTTTATTTTTTCTGAAACACAAAAATATATTCGTGTTTGAAAATATAGAAACCTCCGGCCATGGCACGGTAGCGCCAGAGTTCCTTCTGATTTCTTTTGGCGGTAGTATCCTCAAAGTTTTTTACAATGGTACTCTTCAACTTGAATTTTCGCTTCAGTACTTCCTGCATTATATAAAAGCCGAGCGGTATCCATTCCCCTTTTTCGTATTTGTCACCGATAACAACCGCCATAAACCTGCCTTTATCGAGGATTGGATATATATTGTCTAACACATTCCCGAAGAGATGTAGAAAAGCATCCACAGATTTCTGTGCCGACAGATCTTTCGGATTATCGCTAAACGGTATTATGTCATGATACGGTGGATGTACCAGTAACAATTGAGCGGATGCGAAACCGTTATCTGAGAGAAGCTTTTGAAAATCAATCTCAGCGCTGTTGCCGGTCTCAATGATGGTGGTAACCTTACCGTCATCCTTCACTATTTCTCTTGTACGTCCGGCTATATCCTCATTCAGTTCTAAGCCGATGCCGTGCCTTCCCAAACGCTGACACTCAAGTAAGGTCGTGCCGCTTCCGACAAATGGATCAACTACAAGTTCACCCGCTTTGGTATATCGCAGCATCATTTGATGCGGTATTTGTGGTATAAAATTTCCCCAGTACCAGGAAGAATGCGCCCCGTATGAATCCCGTTTCGGCAGTACCCACAAACTATCGGTGAGTATCTCATCGTATTCCTTCCACCTGTTGAGATTGATATCGTTGATACCGGTTGTCTTTATTTCCGTAACCCCTTTGATCAATCTTTGCAGGTAATACTTCGTCCGCTCGAGCGTGTGTGTTTTTTTGATCTGTGTTAGTTCATTAATAAGATAAGATCTTGAAAGCTCAATTGTGTCTCCATTATTGTCAGTGGTAACTATTCCCTTACTGTTTCCGTATGCATCATCAATAATAGCTACAAGCTCACTGAGTTTTGAGCGAATTGAGGATAAATCGGATGAGCTATGTAATTCTTCCAAAAACCCGATGAAGTTGGATTTATCAATAGTAAGCTTTTCATGCATACAGTTCAGGTTCCCTTGCGTGGTGTGATAAAGTATCAAGATAAATATTTCGTATGATTGACGCAAAGAGGATTCAGCGTCCTGTGTATTTTAAAAACGAAATTGAGTCGGAAAAAATGAAATAATAGGGGATAGCAATCGCTAATTTGTCAATAACAGTGCAGAGGCCGAAAAGAACGTAGAGAAAGAAATGAAATATTATTAAAACTTTCTCTGCAATCCTCTGCGCACTCAGCGACCTCTGCGTTATGGTAATGTAGTTTTCTCTTCTTGTAAGCCGCCGTTAGGGGTGTTCATTCAACAATTGCATAAAATTGCAATTGTGGTAATTTTTTAAAGGTTCTCCTGTTGTGCACCGCCTACTAAACCCGGTCTTTTGCTTCGGTGACACCTGCTTTTGATGCACAGTGGGCACAACAGAAGATACTACCGTTCGATTCTACGCCATGCCCGATAACCCGACATCCGCATTTATCGCATGTTGGTGCAAGAGCATGGATCGCACATTCAAAGCTGTCAAACGTGTGCTTTTCACCGTTTTGTATTACCTCGAAAGCCTTATCATAATCATTTCCACAAACTTCACACTGTGCCATACTATCCTCCTTTGTATTGAGATGAGTTGCTATGTGAAAAATAAAAAGCGGTCATATCAATAAAAACTGCAGCAATATGGTGGAGCACCTGGGTAAAATGTAACAACTCACTGCATAATACCGTTCCCATTACTCAATTGCCGTCTTCTAATATGAAATTATATGAATGGGAAGACAATACAAGTGTTGAGAAAATCTACACTACACCAACAGGTTGTTCAACACCGAAAAATTAGAAAACTTTAAAATAAATTGCTTTTATCATAGTGTTTATCTAATATAGTATACAATTGTTTTTTAAGAGTGCTCAAAGGGAAAAATGAAGTTCAGTGGTTTTGTATATATAGCTATCAGTGGACTGCTTCTTCTCATTGCCGCATCTCCTGCCTCCTCAATTAAAGGAGATCCAAATGAGAAGTTTTTCACGTTGATCGATCAGGTAAAAGAATTTGCCCGTGAGGAACAACTCGACAGTGCCGCCCATTATCTGGAACAATGCAGTTCACTCCTCAAAAAGTTTGAAACACATACCGATTACTACGATTCTGCGCATATCTCTATGGCCGATGCGTATTTTAGCGTTGGCCAGCATTATCGCAGCGCACGTGAATTTCAAACTGCAAAGAAATACCAGAAACAGGCACTCAATCTGCGGGTAAAATTTCTTCCCGATAATGATCCCCGTATCGGAGAATCGTATTACTTTCTGGCCCTCACCAAATTTATCCTCGGCGATTACGATTCCGGAATGGTATATATAAATAAGTCTATTACCCACCGGGAAGCAGCATTTGGTAAAAAACATGAACGGATTGCCGACAGCTATAATTTACGCGGTTCTTTTTACAGCGTGATGGACCACTACGACGAGGCAGTTATAAACTATAGCAAAAGTCTTGCTATGAGAATATCGCTCCTCGGAGAGGAACATCCGGATGTTGCATCATCGTACAATAACCTGGGCATCGTCGCACGGCAACGGGGCGATTACGACGCGGCGCTTGAGTATTACCATCAAGCGCTTGCAATACGTCTGGCCACACAGGGTGAAGAACACCGGCTAACAGCCGACAACTACATGAATATCGGGGTAATATATTCAAGCAAGGAGATGGAAGAAGAAGCAATCAAGTATTATAAAAAAGCTCTCGATATCAGGCGATCGGTATATGGTGAAAAAGATATAAGCATTGCACTGGTTTTAAACAATATCGGTGTAACGTACCGGAGCGCCGGCGATTATGATTCCGCATTAGCATATCTCACTGAATCGCTCGAAATGCGGCGGGAAATTCTCGGCAATGTCCATCCGGATATTGCACAAAGCCTGAATAACATCGGTGTCGTCTATAAAAAAACCGGTCACTATGATAAAGCACTCGCGTTTTTGGGCGATGCCATAGAGCAACGGCTGCAGATATTCGGTGAACATTCTACGCAAACCGCCGACTCGTATATTTATGTCGGTAACACGTACCGCTCGATGCAAGATTATGATAATGCATTGATTAACTACCGGAAGGCGATCGCTTCACTGGTGCCGGGTTTCGATAGCATGGATGTCCATGATCATTCTATCTATGACCGGTCTATTATAAACAGAAGTTTGCTGAACGCGTTGGCAGAGAAAGCACAATTATATCACAATATGTATGCAGACACACCCGGGAACCTTGAACCGTTATACGCTGCGATACCGTTATATCATACGGCAAGGCATGTCACCGATCTATTACGTAATACCTATACAGCAGAACAGTCGAAGCTTTTATTGAGCGATTTCAGCGCGGACATTTTCGATGAAGCGGTCAACACATTATTCCTGCTTTACGAAGCAAGCGGCGAACCTCAGTATGTGCAAGATGCCTTTACCTTTGCCGAACATTCCCGGGCATTGCTTCTGTGGGAATCGATAATCGACTCACGAGCGCGTTCGTTTGCCGGCATACCCGATGAAAAACTGGATAAAGAACAGGAAATTCACCGGCAGCTTATTCAGACACGAATGCGGTATCAACGGACACGATCCGATTCGGACAACTATCAAACGATTCGTGAAAATTATTTCGACTCGTTGATGAAGTACCGGAGTTTCATTACCGAACTCGAACAGGAATATCCCCGGTATTTTGCACTTAAACACGATATCTCTTCACCGTCAATCTCTCAAACGCAGAATGTGCTCGATGAGAATACCGCTCTTCTGCAATTCCATCTCGGGGGGAAAAATAGCTTTTTGTTTGTCATGAACGATAAAGAGTATTCAATTATTAAGCTCGCCCCGTCTGAGCAAATAGAGGATTTCACAAACAGACTGCGACGGTCTATCCGCCTCGTTAACCCGCAGGATTTTATAAACGTTAGCACAGAATTATATACACAGTTGATCGAACCGGCATTGCCGTTAATCGAATCCCGCGATAAACTGGTGATTATTCCCGACGGAGCACTGCATCATCTTCCGTTCGAAACACTTATTAGCGAAGCGGTTTATGACGATTACCGGAACATATCATTCTCTTCGCTTCAGTATCTGATACAGGAATATTCTATCACCTATAATTATTCATCGAAGCTCGCTGTATACAAACTCGAACAGGAGCGTGATACGATTACCAGAACACCGCAACCGCGGTTTGCCGGATTCGCTCCTGTCTTCACAACAGACCGTGATGAAAACGCACGTCCCGTGAATCTTGCATACGCACGGGATAGTGCTGAGCAGCCTACCCGGGAATTCTCACTTGCATGGTTTCCCGACCTGCCGCATAGTGAAGAAGAGGTACATGCAATTGTCAATCTGTTCGGCATGGAAGATCATCGGACTGCCGGTTTCTATCATTCAGATGCGACAAAGGAAAATTTTCTCGCTACAGCCGAAGAGTATACGCACATCCACATTGCAAGCCACGGTTTCTTTAACGAAGAGGAACCGATGCTGTCGGGAGTGCTATTCTCACCAGGCGATTATTCCGATATCGAGGGAGAACGTGATATTCTTTTCGCGGGAGAAATATACGGACTTAATCTCGATAGTGATCTCGTTGTACTGAGCAGTTGCGAAAGCGGAGTCGGAACACTACAGCGCGGCGAGGGGATCATGTCACTCACACGCGGATTTATCCACGCCGGCGCCCGCAATCTGCTTGTCTCTCTATGGAAAGTAACCGACCGCCACACCGCCGATCTTATGGAGGAATTCTACCGGCACGTTCTGCAAGGAGAGACCTACACCGAAGCGCTGCGAAACACAAAATTACGTATGATTGAACAGGATGATACGGCACTACCCATTTTCTGGAGCGGATTTGTGATGATCGGCGTGTAATTTTTCCTCAGTTCAGCGTTAGCACTCAATACTCTCCGCTCTTGAAAGACTCATATCGAATCTAATTGCACCGAGAAGAATCGTATCAAAATCGCCGGTATAACGGCTCTGAATTGACACCGTTTGGGTTTCCTCATCTACCGATCTGATCACCCCGATCCCTATTTCTCCCAGACGCCGTTCAATACTAACCGGTGAATCGTTTACCATCTTCCGTTCGCGATCTGTCGTAACGGTAAGTCCGGCGAACCGGTGCAGCAACGGACCGGGTATTTCATCAACACTGCAAAACCTTCCCTTATACCAGAAATGCATATCATCCAGAGCAATCGTCCGGTATCCGGCATTTCTTAAAAAGCGGCGGAACTGCTTCAACCGTTTTTCCCGGCGCATGGCGGGCGTTCGCCACGGTATATCGGGCGCCGGAACCGAAAGCACTCTATCACCGTACAATTCGGAGAAATTTTTATATATCTCAGTATTGCCGGGTACACAAATGATATCCGGCCCGGTCGAATCGATCAATTTTCTTTTGTATTCAAAACCGGGTCCGTCGACATCGACATAGCCATCGGTGTTAATGAGGCGCGTACCTTTCGAAAATCCCTTTTCAATCTGACATATTGTTTTAATAATCAGGTCTTCGACTTCATGCGGCGATGTTCTACCAATGAAACCCCAGCGGTGCGGTTTCACCAGTCGTCCGCTGAGCAATGGCTTATATCGTAAAACACCGCCGATGCAGGTTGGCGCAGCAAGGTCACCCTGTCCTATATCGGAATCGATCAGTACCGCACGCCCGCCGGCACTGATCAGTTCATTGGCCAGATACACGGAGAAGGTGGACTTACCGGTATCGTTCTTTCCGATTATCGCAACGGACCGGGGAGATGCATCGAGAATATGTTGTACCGTATCCCGCCATATGAATGTACCGCTCGAATGTCTGTTCGAAACCTGCACACTTTGCGCCGCGTGAACGGCGATGTGACATTGAGAGCCGGTTTCTACCGGAATCTGTATATCTCCTCTGATGGACAACTCCCGGTCACCCACCGGTACACCGAGGATATGTGCTTCACCCTTGCATTCGAATGCAGCGGGTCCTTTGATGTTTAACACATCCTTTTCTTCGAGTATTATATTGGCTTTCAGAGATGAACGGTGCGGCATAGGATGTTATGCAAATTACTCAATGTACTGAGTAATTTTACTCAATGTTTCGGGTAAAATCAATATTGAGCATAAAAAGTGTTACCTTTGTCTCCGGTCTATATACGCACACAAGCAGGGTGGTGTCTACCTGGGCTAAAAAGCAGCGTCGGTAGATTAATCCAACTGCGGTTGAATTCGGCCGGCATAAAAAAACCGCAGACCGGAAACGGGACGGTCTGCGGTTTCTATTATTCTTCTTTTATACGTTACTTCTCGTTGGCAAGTTCCTGTGCTTCGACAACGGCAATCGCAGCCATGTTGACGACATCAGTAACCTCCGAACCGTGCTGCAATACGTGAACGGGTTTCTTCATACCCATCAGGATCGGACCGATCGCTTCGGCGCCGCCGAGACGCTGCAGCAACTTGTAGGCAACGTTGCCCGCTTCGAGGTCGGGGAACACGAGCACATTTGCACTCCCGTTCAACGTATTGAACGGATAGATCTCATTTAACAGCTCCGGCACGACCGCGGTATCCGCCTGCATCTCTCCGTCGACGATCAACTCCGGCGCCCGCTGCTTCACGATCTTCGTCGCCCGCTGCACTTTATCGACAAGATGATGCCGGGCGCTGCCGAAGTTCGAGAATGACAGCATCGCCACACGCGGTTCGATATCGAAACGCCGCGCCATCGCTGCCGACATAATCGCGATCTCGGCAAGTTCCTCATCGGTCGGCTCGATATTTACGGTTGCATCGGCAAAGAAATAGACATCATTCTTTATGACCATGATATACAAGCCCGATACCTTTGAAACGTTTTCACGTATCCCGACAATCTGTAATGCCGGACGAATGGTTTCCGGATAGTGCATGGTAACACCCGAAACGAGTGCATCGGCATCGCCCATCCGCACCATCATCGCTCCGTACACTGTCGGTGTACGCATGAGTTGACGTGCTTCCTCGCGGGTGATACCTTTCCGCTGTCTGAGTTTATATAACTCTTCGACATATTCATCGAACTTCGGTGATGTCGTCGGATGGACAATCTCCGATTGTTCCAAGTCGACATCCAATTCTGCGGCCGCTTCACGAACATTCTCCTCTTTGCCGAGCAGGATCGGATATCCTATTTTTTCCTCACGAATGATGTGGCTTGCACGGAGTATTTTTCCATTAATCCCTTCGGGGAATACGATTCGTTTCGGATTGAGTCCCGCCTTGTTGATCATCATCCGCATGACCTGTCGGGATTTACCGAGCCTCTGTTCAAGTTTATCCCGGTATCGCTCCATATCGATCTGAACACGTGCAACTCCTGTATCGACAGCGGCTTTCGCAACAGCCGGGGCTACATAAAGCAACACGCGATAATCTACCGGTTTGGGAATAATGTATTCCGGTCCGAAACGAAAATGCTCGACACCGTATGCTTTGCTCACCGTATCGGGAACATCCTGCTTCGCGAGATCAGCAAGGGCATAGGCGGCGGCAAGTTTCATTTCTTCATTTATTGCACGGGCACGAACATCGAGCGCTCCGCGGAAGATAAACGGAAAACCGAGCACGTTATTTACCTGATTCGGGAAATCGGACCGACCGGTTGCCATAATAATATCCGGACGGGCAGCAACGGCATCATCGTAGGTAATCTCCGGGTCGGGATTTGCCATTGCAAAAACTATCGGTCTATCGGCCATTGACTTTACCATTTCCTGCGAAACAACATTACCCTGTGACAGGCCGACAAACACATCGGCACCTTTCATCACTTCCTCAAGTGTACGTAATTTTGTATCGACGGCAAACTCCTCTTTGTATGGATTCATCCCTTCTTTTCTTCCTTTGTAAACAACTCCTTTGCTGTCACACAAAATAATATTTTTCTGATCCACACCAAGACTTACGTAGAACTTTGCACATGCGATACCCGATGCGCCGGCACCGTTAAATACTACCTTAACATCTTTAAGTTTTTTACCCGCAAGTTCAAGTGCATTGAGCAGTGCAGCACCGGATATAATGGCGGTACCGTGTTGATCATCATGGAACACCGGAATGTCCATCATCTCCTTTAACTTTTCCTCGATGTAAAAACATTCGGGTGCTTTGATGTCTTCAAGGTTAATACCGCCGAAGGTCGGTTCGAGTAGTTTTACCGTTTTGACGATTTCATCCTTATCTTCGGTATCGATCTCAATATCAAAGACATCGATGTCAGCAAACCGTTTAAACAATACTCCCTTACCCTCCATAACGGGTTTACCGGCCAGTGCACCGATATTGCCGAGTCCGAGTACGGCAGTGCCGTTCGAGATCACCGCCACAAGATTACCCCGCGCCGTATAGGTAAACGCATCGTCCGGGTTCTTGTGTATTTCACGGCAAGGTTCGGCAACACCGGGAGTATATGCAAGTGAAAGATCACGTTGTGTTGAACATGGTTTTGTTGGAACTACCTCGATTTTACCGCGGCGTCCCAGACTGTGGTATTCTAATGCTTCCTTCTTTGAGCTCATGGGTTACTCCTTTTTTCATATGCGGTTGGCAAGTATATTATAGAAGAGAAAAATACATGGGGAATCAAACTTTTTAAATGAATTGTGGCTGGAAGACAGCTACCAGGGATAAAAATGATTCTTATACAAACATACAATTATTTTAAAAATAAGTCAATGAATGAAATGGTATTGTAGGGTGATGGAGTGGTGGAATAATGGAATGATGGAGTGGTAGGTAATGATGCTTTGGCCATCTTTCCGGTGCGAGTTTTTATAGAAAGCAGGCGGGGGTAAATAAAAATTACGTGCGGAGTTCTTGCTGAAAAACCGATATACACCTACTCCAGCTCGTCGGGGATGCTAATGAAATGGATCCAATAGTCCGCCAGGAGCCTCATCGCCCGCCCCTACCTGCCCCGTGCTGTTTGCGGGGTCTCCGCTCATGCGGAAAAGTGGGATCAGGAGTTTATAAAATTTTTCGATATGTCATTACAGTGATAATTAATTATATCACCCCGGTGGTTCGCAGTACAATAATGATAATAGCAAACACCGCTTCTCCTGCAATGAGTCCCGATGCAAGGGACATGGAGTACTTTTCCCACCAAACGGGAGCCGCTTTTTTTATAGCTACTGCAACCATTGATCCGAGAACGATCGCAAGGGAGAACCTTGCAGGGAGAATCATTGCGATACCGATACCTATAGGTGAAGGGAGAATACCTCTCAATTTTGAATTACTTCCCAGTGTAAGAAGTACTCCCAGCACAATACCGGCATACACTCCTGTGTCTGAATACGGAGGAAGCGCTCTGAATCCTTCTGCTAAAACACTTGCCAAACCGGACCATGATACCCCCGCCGGCGCGGGTAGTTCATCTCCTCCCACAGTATACACAGAGGTTAAAAGAGAAAATACAGGGAGTGCAACACATATACCCACAATCACTCCGATGAATTGCGCATAGGTTTGTCTGCGCGGGGTTGCACCGAGCAAATGACCGGTCTTTAAATCGCCCATAATATCGCCAGCCGAACTTGATGTCGCCCCGGTTATACCGCCTCCAATGACATTGGTAAGAGTGATTCCCGGTGCAAGGGCGCCGAACGTGATCTGTGTTGTCCATCCCATCGGCGCCACAGGGTTTATATCCGTTTCACCGTATGTGCGAACAGCAACGGAGGTAAGTATAAAAGCCAAAGGAATGACGATGATTGTCATCCATACAGGAATCTGAAAAAAGCTTTGCATAAGAATACTCATAATAATCGACAAGAGAATAACTCCCGCCATCCACATACTAAATGGGAATTCAATTCCTCCGGAAGAGGTAAGTGATGCACTTCGCATAGACCGGAATGTCTGGACAATGATTCTCCATTTTATTACGATGGTTGTAATTCCTGCCGCTACCATCATACCGATCGCGGGCCACATTGTCCACCCCCGGAGTGCAGGATACGATGCAGTCTCGATGACTCCGTTTGTCACAAGTATCGGACTGAGTATTCCCCAGGCTGCAATGACACCAAGAAATAAACTGAGACCTATCCGGGGACCGATCAACATCCCAACACCAATAAACAACGGGCTCCAGTTAATACCAACCATTAACTGATTAAAACCGATACCCGATATTTTACCGGGTAGGAATGTATTTGCAGGAATCAATTGGGGAACTGCATCTCTTAACCATATAATAACCGCTGCAAAGGCGCCGGAGAGACCGAGCACTTTTCCCTTTTTTATGGCATCTTTTTCATCGGCGTGCATTGCAGTAATTGTTGTAGCGCAGGCGGTTCCGCTCGGAAAAGGAAGCTTATCGGCAACAATAGTCTGCCTTCTGAGCGGGACTGCAAACAAAACTCCCAAAAAACATACAGACAATAGCCATAAGAAGATCTGATACATTAAAAATTCATGCCCCAACATGATGAGGGCAGGAAGTATAGCTACAATAATTCCGATAGAAGCAGCGGCAGAGGCGACCGTCTGCGCGATATTATTCTCAAGAATCGAGAAGTTTGTTTTTAACGAACGGAGTATAATAAAACTCAGTATTGCGGCTAAGATCGAACCTCCCGGGGTAAATCCGGTCTTTAATCCCACATATACATTCGAGCCCATAAGCAGTGCCCCCACCAGACCACCGGTAATGAGAGCTTTCACTGTAAACTCGGGCATTGAATTTCCACGATAGTGTGTTTCGATCCAATTATCACGATTGGTATCAATGTCGGAAGCGGGTGTCATAGCTATTGTCCTTTGTTATGGAATAATTTCGATTCAATTTCTTCAACTCTGCGTAAATCTCCCGATGCTCCCAACGTATTAAAGATACTTCGAGCCCTTTCCATATAGGTTCGACCTTCCTCGGTAATACCGGTGGTAAAATGGAAACGTGCAAGTTCAATGCATGTCCTCCCGATCTCATGTTCCATCTTCACGTTTTCAAGTATTTCAAGACTTTCATTCAAGCAATGCAGTGCTTCATTCATTAGTTCATGCCGGCCGGCATCATCTTCGGATTCCGAACGTTCAAGATTTATCATCGCCAGCACTCTTTTGGCTTTACCGACGTTTCCTTTCTGATTAGTTTCACGCGCTTCAGTGATGGCATCTTCGGCAGCCCGACGGGCTTCGTCAAATTTACCCTGCTTTAATAGAACATGGGCCTGCCAAAGAATCGTCAATGCCTGCAACACACGCACCTGCATCTCTTTTTGCATCGAAAGACTTGTCTCAAGTTGTACCAGTGCCGTATCGAGTTCATTAAGATCTTGATTAACCAAACCAAGATTCAGGAATGACATTGCTATACCGGGAACATCGCCAATCTCTCCCCGGATCGCAAGACTCTTCTCATGCATTGACCGGGCTTCTTCATAATTTCCAAGATCATGATACGTCGTGCCGAGATTATTATAACCGCCAGCGATACCAACCCTGAATCCAATTTTATGCGTGATTTCAAGACCCTTTTCGAACATCTCTGCAGCTTTTCGATAATCACCCTTTTCATAATAGACATTACCAAGATTATTATACGTTTCAGCAATCCCTTTCTGATCGCTCACTTCCTCGCGGAGTTTTAAACTTTGTTGATATTGTTCTACGGCACGATTGAAATCTCCCTGATCGACATAAATATTTCCAAGATTGTTATATGCTTCTCCGCGCTCCCTGTAATTTCCTTCATCTCCTAACATAAGAAGTCCTTCGTCAAGATCTTTCATCGCTTCTTCAATCGAACCCTGAGCTCTACGAATACGGGCGCGTGTGCATCGTATCTTTCCGATCATTATACGTATTTTGTCATCATCTGATGCACCGCCAAATGCTTGCTCCGCATCGCCGAGGAAACCGAGCGCTTTTGCTGTCTCACCCTTATTGATATATACCAAGCCCAGTTTTCTCATAACTTCGCTTCTTCGTATTTTCTCTATTTTCGGCTCATTAAGCAATGCATTATAATGTTCGAGAGCATCGTCGTGGTTTCCTGTCAGAAGAAACACATCCCCCATACCCTCGAGCACGGTATCTTTTCCTTTTGCAAATTCTTTATCACGATCACTCTGTTCAAATACAGTAATGATATCAAATGCTTTGCGATAATACTTGAGCGCTTGTTCGTTCGCAAAAAATGTCCGGGCACGCTCTCCGGCAATGATGAGATAGGGGAGCGCTTTTTTCTGATCTTTTCCTTCGAGGAAATGATGGGCAATGCTTGCAGCCATATAATCCTGACCTTCATATTCGGTTGCCAGAAAATCGCCGATCATCAAATGATACTCGGTACGCAGTTCAGGCAAAATGGAATCGTACAGAATCTCACGGATCTTTCCGTGGTCAAAGCGGTACATTTTTTCGTATGGATGGATGATATGATGATCGCGCTCAAGCGCCTGCAGTTTCCTGAGCACCTGAATCCGGCGAAGATCAAGACATGCAGCGACCGTATCGGAATGGAACGAATCCCCCTCAACTGCACCGACTTCAAGCATTTCCCGTTCCTCGTCATTCAACCTGCCGATTCGCATCATGACGATATCGTGTATCTTGCTCGGAATCACGAAGCGGTCGTAGTCTTCCCGCAAGCGGTGCATGCCGTTTACTTTCTCGATAATCCCTTCAGATTTAAACAGCTTAATCAACTCCATTGCGAAGAAGGGATTTCCCTCCGTTTCGGTGAATATCATTTCATAAAACGATTCACCGAAATCCGTATCAGGGAAAAGCGAGTCGACTATACCGCGGATATCATCTGAGGTAAGCCGCTTTAATTCGAGCACCGTCAACTCCCCCTCACGATTCATCTGCCGCTGGATTTCAAGCAGGGGATGTTCTTTGCCTTCCGGCGTTGCCAGAACATCTTCCGCCCGGTACGTTCCCACAATCATTACTTTTTCGGTAGTCGTATTGCGCGAGGTGTAATAAAACAGATTAAGAGTATCTTCATCCGCCCAGTGTAAATCATCGAGATACAGTATTATGGGACGCTCGGCAGAGATTTTAACAATAAGTTTGTAGATTGCATCCCAAAGTTGTTCTTTACTATCGAGTGCGACTTCTTTCTGATCTTTGATGTTCAAAAACATACGATAGATCGGCAGTAGATGAGACAAATCGGGCGCCTTCTGTTCGATGAATTCGCGAAGATGCTCGTCGGAACCGATTCCCTTGATGTCGAAATAATTCCCGATCGCCTCGATAAACGGCTGATAGGGCTGGGTGCCCTGTTTGAAGAGACATCTTCCGGTTAATGTAGTAATCTTCTTGTTGCGTGCATACTTCTCGAGTTCGGCGACGAGCCGCGATTTCCCGATGCCTGCTTCACCGGCGATGAGTGCTGTCTGCCCTTCAGATTCACCTGTCAGAACCAATATTTTTTTTAGTGTTTCAAACTCTTCATCCCTGCCGATTAAGTTTGCAAGAAAACCGCGCATTTCGCGTTTCTCTTTGTCAACCGCGGCAATAAGATCGACTTCCGCGACCTCGGCATCCATACCCGATTTCAGAATATCTTTTACTTTTTTGAGATCGGCAGCAAATTCGTCGCCCGATTGGTAACGATTATTGAGTTCTTTACGAAGTGCTTTGACAACAACCTGATCCAACGCTTCAGGTAATTGAGGATTTAAATCTTTTACGCTAATTGGATCTTCGTTGAGTATAGAATACATGATTGCCATTTCATACTCGGCGCCGAAGGGAAGTCTTCCGGTTAACAGTTCATAGAGTACAACGCCGAGTGAAAAGATATCCGAACGGTGATCGACCGTTTCACCGGCTGCTTGCTGGGGTGACATATATGCAACCGTTCCCAGCACACCTCCCTCCTGGGTGATCAAGCTGGCATTTTGCAATTTTGCCAATCCAAAATCCATCACTTTTATCTCACCGGTGGTGGTGAGCATAATATTTTCGCTCTTAATATCACGGTGTATTACGCCGGCATTATGAGCGGCTGCAAGGGCTTCGGCAACTGCAATACAAATGTCGACGGCTTGTTCCGGAGGAAGCGGAGTATCTTTTACAAAGTGCCGGAGGGTTTGTCCTTCGACATATTCCATGGATATATAATGCTCACCCTCTTCCTCGCCGTAGTCATATATTTTAACTATGCCGGAATGATCCAGATTCGTACCGGCATTCGCCTCGCGCATAAATCTTCGCCTGACATCATCGTCTACAAGTGATCGGCGCGACAAAACCTTCAGCGCAACGGTTTTGTCCTCTTTGAGATCGGTCGCTTTATAGACCACTCCCATCCCGCCTTCGCCGAGTATATCCGTTATCTCATAGTGCGCAATCTTTTTCCGGGGCATAGTTATAGTTGTTGCTTTATTTGAATATGTTAGAAGTTTTCTGCTTAAGAACGTATTAATGCGAAAGCACGCTGTCCCCCTTACAACGCGCTCCCGCAAGCTTGGGCCGGTTGTATTGTACTCGTTATTTCATAAATAACATCTTATGAACTTCGCTATATCTACCTGCCTGTATACGATAGAAGTACATTCCGCTGCTGAGCGGCATACCGCTCTGATTCGTCCCGTCCCATTGAATTGTATAATATCCTGCCGTTTGTATATCATCAACGAGCATACGTACACGCTGACCGAGCATATTATAAACACTGAGGGTCACGTGTAAATCATCGGGTAATTGATATCGTATTGTGGTCACGGGATTAAACGGATTCGGATAATTTTGTGATATATCGAACCGGTCGGGGATGTCACCCTGAGCGATGGAATCCTGATCCATCCATTTCGCCATATCCGGGTCTGCGATGATCTCTGTGAGGATATCAATTACTCTTAATGCCTGGCTGATGAGATGATCTTGAGCTTCTTCGTCATCTATCCAGATGTTGTCTTCACTCGAAGGCTCATAACCGAATTTCGGAAGCAGGTCGTTTGCCAATTTATCGATTGCTTTATCGTATGCTTCCGCTTCTATATGCCCCAAAACGACTTCCAGTTTATTAATGAGAGAACCCCTTCGTCCCTCACTCGCCGGTCTGAATGCCGTGACCGGCAAACCGGCAATGTAATTGATCATGTGATTTACTATCGATATCGAAGTCATTATAGCAAACTCGTCCTCAGAAGTTGCAACATAAGCAGACAGCACACTCTGACGTGTGAATTCACCTTCTTTGCTTGCTTTTACCGTGAACTTATA
Source organism: Ignavibacteriales bacterium (assembly GCA_003568415.1). Classification (GTDB taxonomy): domain Bacteria; phylum Bacteroidota; class Ignavibacteria; order T3Sed10-11; family T3Sed10-11; genus T3Sed10-11. The sequence continues at coordinate 5,454 of PWXV01000324.1, read as the reverse complement.
ATTGCCTGGCAATTCAATATCATTTTTATTGAACGTTGCCACATAATTACCGTCTCCCAGATCAGAAAAAACAATGTTATTTTCACGGAGTGTACCGTCGGGTAAAATAACCTCCGCTTCCACAGTCGCACCGGTTACTCCCTCACCGAAGCTGCCGTGCTCCCATGGTTGCCGCTGACGCCCTCCTCTAATCAAACTTACCGAAATACTAATATCATCCTCATTGATAATATACCACTTCTTATCCAGCTCGGCCGACATGATGAATTCATTCGGCTTACCTCTCACAAATCCGAAAAATGGCTGTGGTCCCGCGTCCGAGACATTTTTTATTATCGACTTCCAGGAACCGCCCTTCGGGTTATCGATACGATAAAATCCGTATGTATTACCCGGGAAAAACTGAACACCTGCCGGGCAATCGATCTTATTTTCCTGAGGATCATAACATTCAACCTCATCCGTAACGGGATTAAAACATATCTCTATCCCGTCAGGATCGATCAGGCACAAATCGACACTGCTGCCGAACCACAATCCGCCTGTTTCAATGCGTTCCCTTTCCAAGTCGGAATCGACAAAATATTCTTCTTCCCAATCCCAGTTCACATCACTTATCATCGTACTTCCGGCAAATATTATCATTTGACTCGATATATGAGTCCATATTTGATTTACTGCATCCGATATATACGTTTCATCCGGTACGCTTAAAAATTCACCCCCCGTTGCATCTGAAATGGTACTTAATATTGTATTACCGCTACTGCCTTCAAATCCGATTGTATAAACGGGAACAGTAAGATTTTCCAGTTCATCGATAGCCCAGGGAGGTTCTTGTTCTTCGCCTCTGCTAAAAAGGATTATCGCCCTGAAATTTTGGCTGCCGGGGTCGAATAAATCCTGTGCAGCAAGAAGTCCTGAACCTAATGCTACTCTTCCACCCTCAACACCGGATAATCCACCTATCAATTCCTTCAACTCATTTCTTTTTGTGTTGAGTTTCGTAACCGTTAAATCTTCAATATCTTCTTCACCGTTTACTTTCGTAAAACGTACTACCCCTAATCCATCACCGTCATCCATTTTATCTACAAGACCGAGTGAGCTGTTCTTTGACGGCTCAAACGCATTCATATAATTATCCGAACCATCAAAAGCCAGAACAATATCGACGTTAAGAACGGGGAGCTCTTCATAAATATATTTTATACCGTCAATATCACCATGGTGGATTACTTGTTTGGTAGTTTCTCCCAATGGAAAGACACCATACATGGTCTCGAGTTGATTTTCATCATCATCCCCCATATCTCCATGGTGCCCCGGATGACCCGGCGGAAAGAGATCACTCAATCCCCATACATGTCCTACCTCGTGTGATATGATATTGTGTACATCGTGTCTGCTGTGATGTGCATTGTGTGAAAAGCGATGGTGATCTGCATTGAGAGCGATATCGGCATCGGTTATTCGTCCCGTAAATGCATTGTACCTGATGCGGGTGAGCGCTACTGTTTCTTCACCGGCTCCGGTTGTTTCAGTCCAGTTACGATCGATATAAACAACATTGTTAATTCCATCGACCGGTCCTCCCCACTGAGTCGAGGGAGTTAAATCTATAAATTCCGAATGAATTAAATCGGAAATTTCCGGACGTAGATTCCAGGCATCGAACCCTGCCTGTACCGGATCCTGAAAACGGTTTGGAACGGATTCGCTGATATGATATTCCATCACACCGTTCTCCCAGTGGAGCGGCAAACCGGATAATGTTTGGTTGACGACAAAACCGTCGCCGAAATGTCGTGTATCCGGTAATTCATCCTGAGTATATGCACCGCTCATAAGCATGAGCGATACGATACAGCTTATAATTATTCTGCCAAGCATGGCTGATTCCTCCCTGTAATTGTATATTTAAAAAACACTCTTAATTCAGTTATGATGTATTACCATGCTCCGGTCTACTCCCTTTGAATCATCCGGAGATCGCGCGTAACATTTTCAAGCGGCACCCGTCCATCGATCATTCGTCTCCCCGTTTCGCTATCTCTGGTGATTTTAAATTTTCCATGCTCTCCATGCGTTACCTGTAATGTCCCGCGTTGATCTCTTTGGAGGAAAACGAGTACTTCTTCCTCAGGTAAAAACCGTGCTGTATGACTGTAGAGTTCACCGACTTCACCGATTTCACCGCCAAGCTGTCGAACCGTAACTTCCCGCTCTGAACTTTCTCCCTTTACAAAATCCTCGATCCTGATGGTAACATCTGAAAAAATGTATGAACGATTCTCACCCCACTGTGAATTGATAGAGGCCACCTGACCCACCAGCACCATTTCAGATTCGGAGACAAGCTCCTGCATCGTCGATGTATGTAACTGAGCGAATGAAATGTTAGCGCTCAATCCGAACAAAAGCGCGATAAACAATACGAACATCACCCGTGATTTTTTCATCGGCTTCATCATAAATCCCTCCTTACCTATTGTGAAATTGTATAAACTGTGTGAATTATTCGCACAATTCTGGGTATACTGATCAAAGTCAACCGATAAATTCAAAAGGTACACCATACCGGCGTTATCACGACAATGATAAGTTTTATATCCCTAAGAAATTACTTATTTTTGAAATCGGTGCACTACTACTTACAACACTACAGTACATTGAGCGAACGTGAATGATACCGTACTATAGTAAATACGCAAAAGTTGAATATTTCACGTCATGTATGAAAATATTTTATAGCATATATATATTAATACAACTGAAAATTAAAATGGACGGTCTCTGTGCATAGTATATGAATTGTACACACAACCGCTACCTGATACAGATCTTTTCGTATTCTTGATCAGAATATAATGTAAGTCGTAGTAATGAAGATGGGAATCGTGAATAACACGATTATGATAACTACCCCGAAAATATTTTATATCGGACTTTTCAGCTTTCATGTATTTACTTATGAATTGAGCTTGGATGATATTAAAAGAATTCATTATAATCAATAGAGGATAAGTAAAAATGACACCTATTTTAGAGACTTCAAATGATTCAAAATTCATGCAATATTTACCTGTTTGTTACGGTATACTGCTTCAAGCCCCCCATACGGTATAATTTCCCTGAATCGCCCCGATTAGAACGGATTCCACTATTTTGTGGAAATATATCCGGTTCTGAGGTTACCGGGTGATCGTCCACCGGTTATTAAATAATGTGCATACAGAGTAAGAAGAATCAAGAAATCCCGCAACCCCATAAAGATGTAGTTTTGAATTCGGCTGAAAATTGTTTGATTTTATCAGATTTAACCAGTGATGTCATATTGGGCGATCTATCATTTCCAAATCCAATATTATGCGAAAATTATCGAGTTGAGTAACACTTTCGCTAATATGTTGATTTAAGAGGATTTAGGGCGACAAGAAGCAAAGGTATGCTCTAAATACTTTTTGTATTTTTCAGGACGTGATTAGGTTTTGCGAGTTGTATTAGAGAAATCTGCGAGATACAAAATTATATAGCAATGTTATATTCTCTTAAAATAAACCGTATAGCCCACTTTAATCGCCGACATTTTCGCTGATTAATTAGGGCGGCAATACCTGTACCGTACGGCGCTATCGTACTGGTACCAGACCTCCTGTAGCATCTTCTCTTGTGTATTACATCACACAGATTGGATCCATATTCCATCTCACGCTAAAAATTAAGCATCTCTTCTGCTTCCTGCCTGTCAAGGTCCATCACATAGGGGATACTGCTAATTTCCGACGCCTCTTTCGTAAGTGCCGCGAGATCGTCGCGTGCAATGTATTCGAGACCGAATTTACGGCTGCCGCACATAAGCTGACGCAATCCCTGGGCGAGTCGCTCGTAATACGTATACAGACCGATAGCGCCGGTGGGAAGACGCGAGAACTCCTCATCGCCCAGTTCTTTTCTTAATTCGCTTGCCGTTACGAATATCTCATCGATGGAATTTCCGAAACGTTCCACATATACCGGAAGCTGTCCGGTATCGATTGTCTGACCGAGTGTTTTTCCGACCATTGCCGCCGCGATAGGCGACCGGGCCATGCCGACCATTTTTACAAACGGCGCGCCGAGTGCAAGTCCTTTGAAGATCTGATCTTCCAGTATGAACCCGCCGGCAACGATCAGCGCCGGCACGTGCTTGCCCTTATCGGCAAGCATTTTGGCGTACCTGTACATCAATGAATGGAGTTCGACAGGCGGTATACCCCACTCGTTCATCATCCGCCACGGACTCATACCGGTTCCGCCGCCGGCGCCGTCAACGGTAAGCACATCGATCTTGTATTTGGATGCATAGGCAAGTGCACGCGCCATATCGGCGGGACGGAATGCGCCGGTCTTCAGAAAAATATATTTCGCGCCAGCGCTGCGGAGCTCTTCGACTCGTTTCGCAAAGGATTCCTCGGTCACCATACCGATGCGGGCGTGGCGTTCGAACTCGGTAAAGTTCTTCCGTTCAAATGCTTTGATGACGTGCGGATCGGTGGGATTGGGAAGCACGACGTAGCCGCGCTTATGCAGCATCTGCGCTTTCTCAAGATCTTTTATCTTCACCTCACCGCCGATGTTCTTCGCACCCTGTCCCCACTTCATCTCGACACATTCAACACCGAGCTTATCGATGACGTATTCGTGCACGCCGAGCCGGGTATCTTCCACGTTCGCCTGAACGATTATCGCACCGTAGCCGTCGCGCTGGTAATCTTTGAACAATTGAACCCGCCGTTTCAAATCAACAGTATCGTTTACCTGACCGTTATCGATCTGTGTTTTGGAATCCATACCTGCGACGTTTTCACCGATAGTTAATCCCGTTCCGGCAAGCGCCGATCCGATAGCCAATCCCTCCCAGTTATTCTTCGCAATGTTGGTCGATCCGATTCCGGGGATAAGCAAAGGGAGTTTGAACTTCAAACCGTTATCGTGTCCGATTTTTACTTCAAGGTCTGCTGCGGGGAAGATCGCTTTATCGCTGTCGGCTTCGATACCGTGTGCACCGGCAACGGACCCCATAATGTTGAAATGTGAATAATCGACAGGATACTTCTTCTCAGCTGCCGTGGTGATGACACCGAACGGCTGCGGATATATCACCTCGTGACCGCGGTATGCCGACTTTCCTATTTCACACATGCCAATGCAGCCGTCGACACATGTTACGCACATACCGGATGACGGGGTGATTGATTCTTCCGTTCTGTTTTTTGTGAGCGTTGCTGCCGATGAGTTTATTCTTGAGAATGACATTATCTATTTCCTTTTTTTTATTCGTATAAAAACTAAACCAGTAGAGTAGAGAAGATACACACGAGCTTTAGATTTCGGCCTAAGTCTGTTTCGGGGTTTCCCCGTACGTGTCTCAATATCCGCATATCATATCTTGTTTGTATCTTCCCCCTCGTC
>PWXV01000007.1 GCA_003568415.1 Ignavibacteriales bacterium | reverse complement strand
CAACACTTCGCCCCGAAGATACGATAAAAACAGGGGAGGATGCAATGGTTGTACTGCGGCTTGATGACGGTGCTGTATATCGGATACCATCACAAACAATTGTCGACGGCGCCGATTTCAGATCTATGGACCGGGATGAACTACTGTTACGGCTTGCAACCGAAGATATGCTCTCGGTACCGGAGCGTATGGATGACGATCGTCCCGTTCCACGGACCACGGTGCTCCACGGTTCTCCCCGTACACGGGTGGATGAAGATACCATAGATGTTGATATTACAACGGCCCGGTTTCGTATTAACGGTGCAAAGTTTTTGATTGATCAGAATTATAGCGGGTCGGCTGTATTGAAAATCCGCGAGACACTCCGCCTCTATCCCGACGGCGACTACCGGATCGATGCAATGATGCTTGCTGCGGAATCGCTCGAAACAATGGAATTATATGAAGAGGCTTCCCGCTATTACCAAACCGTGCTCGACGAGGATGTATCCTCCGATGTTCGGGAGATTGCACAGACAAGATTGGAGCGTGTAAAAGACAGGATGGGCCAATGAGTAATGAACGCCAAATGTGGTGTAATCTGTGTCCTGGTATTTTGCATAACACCGGCATGTTATATAGTCGATCCGGATGAAGAGCGTGAGCTGTCTCCGTTAGAGCAGACAGTGTATAATGCTGTATATGGAGATGAGAAAACACCTCCCGGGTTTTATGAATCGCATATCTCACATGATATCTACATCCGGTATCTTGGCCGGAATATTGTCGTACCGGAGACCGGTGCCGTGAGATGGAAACAGCCATGCGCTGTAACGGAAGAGGATGCTTTCCTCCTTATCGATGAATATTATACTGACCCTGAAATATCACCCCTTAAGCATACCGAAACCTATTTCGAGTTTGAAACCGCTTTCGATACGACTCACGAAATAATTTTGCGGGTACATGCATGTTCATACATTGAAAAAGTAAGCTTCGGACAATCGGAAGGATATTTACCGGGTATTGTTGAAGCCGGAACGTTCAATTTTCGTCCCATAGATTCAAAATCCGTACGGTTGCTTTTCGATAGTCTCTGGTATTACAGGAACCGGCCTGTCGGCGGTTCATTTGTTCTCGAACGCAGTGTCGATACAGAGAATGAATACATAACCTACAATGCACTGGAAGGTCTTGCGAGCATTATCGCTTATACAGATGAGGCAACGGTTCGGCTTTTCAGAAGTGAATACAAGATCAATACAAGCTCCGGGGAAATCTCAATTGCCCGTGAGATGGTGGATACTCTTAAGATACGCCAGTAAAAGAAGGAATAGTTTATGATAAAGCTGATACCCGGAGTAATACACAGATTTACGAAATGAGGAGATAATGATGAAAATTAAATACCTTTTGATTGTATTGGTCGGTGTAACCGGAAATATGATGACGGTTGCACAGGATATTGAACCGGAGCTATCTGCCGCCATAGAAAACCGATCCGGGCAAACGGCATCCTCGCCATTTGGCCTTAATTATATCGAGTACCGAGGTCAACTGTACCATGATGGTGAGTATGCACATCAGATTGAGTATAAACGCCGGTGGTTTGATTTGCTGAGTACCGATGTTTTTGTACGGTCATTCCATCACAGCTCGTTTGAGCTTGGCGGCGGAATAACAATCCGGTTGCCGTTCGTTCAGATGTTCTATACACAGGCCGCTGCTTCCGTTCCGTTTAATGATGCATATCCCGGGGGAAATGTATTGCCCGATTGCGGGCTATGGTTTCCGTTTAAACCCGATTATTCATACACGCTCCGGGGTGGAATGTTGATCCCGTTGGGCAATCCTGCGACATTTCCGTTTTATCTGACCTTTTCGACCGGAAAAAGCTGGTATGTGGATAATAATTTCCGTCGGGTGCACTGGTTATCGACAGATAGCGATATGCCCTGGAGCGGAGAATATGAAGTCCGTACCCATAAAGTAACGAAAGAATATGGTATGTTTGAGGCGGGAATTGGGATTCATTTTTAGGAGATTACATATGAAAATGTTAACTCTATTCATAGTTGTTTTATTTTTTGCTGCCTGTGATCTTGTCCAACCGGTCGAGCGCCGGTTAAAGGATATCGATGAATTATTGGCTGCACCGGAACGTATTACGATTGATGACCGGGAATACTATCTTGACACTTTTTTATGGCGTGATTTTCAACCGGTCGCACCTCCGGATGGGCGACCTCTCATTGCACTCATATGGGTAATAGCGGCGGATTCATTGGCTATGCCTCCGGACATTGATGCCACTCGAATATGGGTGATACATAAAAATGAAGTCTGGGAATCGAGATTTTCCGATGAAAGTCGTCCGGATTCTGTACCTGAATATCAACTGGAAAAAATTGCGCGGAACGGACCCAAATGGGGTCCGGATGTTTTTGTGGAAGTGGTCGTACGGGTTATCGATACAAAAAGTGGTGATGTTTTTCTGCTGAGGGCATCGGAACAGTATATTGGAATGACGATGTAGTTGACGGGAGACGACATGTAAACCACATACCGGAGCAAAAATGCGGTTACAATCATTTGTAGCACTTATATTTTTGAGCAGTATTTTTGTATTATCATATGAGAGTATCGCATCAGAAAATGATAACAGTACGGCAAACTGGTATGATAACTCAAGATACGGATGGTTGTATGCAGGCTATGGTTTGGCAGGCAGTAAACAGTTTGGTGGTATTGCAGGGATAGTCGGTTTTTCATATCTAAAGGATCACACAAAATATACTGTACGATTGATAACTGCCGTGGAATTACCTCTATACTTTTCTCAGGATTATCTCGATACAGTCGGATCAAGCGGTTCATATGGATTTATCGATGCGGGGTTATTACACGGTTATGCAATAAATAGCCGTTACATTAAAATTTCGGCTTCGGCGGGCTTGAGTTTTCTCCGGGGTAACGTACCTCGAGAAAAAGATGATGTTCGTCTATCTACAGTCGGTTTCCCCCTTGAGATCGATTTATTTGTTTCACCGCTGCCCCTTCTCGGGTTCGGTTTTGTCGGATACGGAAACATTAATTTTATATCGCCATTCTACGGGTATATGGTGTGTGTCCAGATAGGAAAGGTTTGGTAGGATCTATATATTTTAACAGAGAAGCAGAGGTTACGATTTCCGTGCATTATAACCTCTGCATTCTCTACGGTTATTATACTTTTCGCTTACTTCAATCCCCTCAAAATCCTCTCAATCTGTTCAGCGTGATCCGTCTCTTCGGCAATAATATCTTCCAGTTTAACTTTTAATCCGACTTCACCGACGGCGTCAGCTTGTTCGACGCGTTTTTTATAGTTTTCAATATCTTCACGCTCCATTTTAAGATCATATTCGAGCATTTCCTTTACATTTGTATGTTTCTCAAAATCGGCAGGTTTAGTCGTTGGAGTTCCGCCGAGTGCATAGATCTTGTCCATTAAATAAGTTGCGTGTGCAATTTCTTCGTTGATATCGGGACGAAGGATTTCACGTAGTTCTTCGCCGTTAAATCCTTCGGCTATTGCTGTTTGATACATATACCGGATGGCTGCACCTAATTCTTTTGATAAGTCTTCATTCAATCCTTCGATCAGTTTCTGCTTATCCATATATTCCTCCTCGTGCATTTAGTTTGTGGTTTGCGATTTCATAGTTTGTTTTGATTTCTTCTGACAATCTCCGCATACACCTTTTATCTCAACCTGGTGGTTTATGACCTGAAAGTCCTCAAGCGGAAGCGATTCAATCGGCAAATTTGCAAGTGCATCGTGTGATATATCAATGACTTTGTCGCAGTGAATACAGACCAGGTGATGATGATGTTCTATGTTCGTGTCATAGCGGGTCGTGCCGGCTCCCGACCGGAACGGAGAAAGCAATCCGATCTTCACAAATGTATCGAGTGTTTTATAGATAGTCGCGAGGGATATAGTCGGGAATTGCTCTTTCACCCGCCGGTATATCGTCTCTGCATCGGGATGTTCGTGATGGTTCAGTAATTCCTTGTATATCACGATCCGCTGAGGCGTAATGTTCAGATTTGCCTCTTTACATATTTGAATAAATCGATCTATCATAATAATCGCATGCAGTTGATAATAACAACTAATTAATAATAATTATTGGTTAATAATATATTAAAATCAATACTCATTGTCAAGACCTTTATTGTAATTTTTGATTTTTAACGCAATTGGAGAGAATCAAGAAAATCAATGAATCTCTTATTCCCGGGCCAGTGAAATAACATCGATCCCAGTGCGATACCGCCGAGAATAGCAGAAGGGTATGAATATCCGCTTATGACCGCTGCGAGACCTGCAAACAAGACAACACCGAGACATAACAGGAATGCGATTACCATTGTCATACGGAATCCGGTTACGAGCATATGCTCGGTTAACTTCGGGGGTAGCCGTTGCGGTATATATTTCCAGATATAAAATGACAGGGGCACCTGAACTGCTCCGATAACAATACCCAGATAAAAGACGGAGAACATTTGCGGGTCTACCATTCGCTGTTCTCCTATAAATAGCATAAACCCCAAAAAAATGACTGAAAAAGTAGATATCAAAAATGCAATAAGACGAAACTGTGATGCATATTGCTGGAGAATTTTCAGTGGACTTTTATCACTCATTGTGTGTATTGCTTCTTTTCTTCGTCGGTCAATACTTCGTTCATGCTTCCGGAACGGAAGCCGAGCAAATCGAGTGTTATGTAGGTAAACCCGATCTCTTTCAATGCAGATACGATGTTCTCTCTGAATGAATCATCGGCAAATCGTTTAATTTCATCCGGTCCGACCTCAATGCGGACTGTCCGGTCATCGTGATGGCGTGCCCGGAAATAGGTGAACCCGCTGTCGCGCAATACATTCTCGGCAAGATCAATCTTGGAAAGTTTTTGTTTGTTTATCGACTGACCATACGGGAACCGGGAAGAGAGACAGGCGAATGATTGTTTATCCCATGTTCGAAGATGAAGGAGTCTCGAAAGATTGCGTATGTCATCCTTTGTCATATGTGCCTCAAGAAGCGGCGATCGGACATTTTTTTCACGATTAGCTGCCATGCCGGGACGAAAATCACCACGGTCATCCACATTCGAGCCGTCGGCAATCCATTGTATACCTTCTCTTTCAGCAATTTCCTTTACTTTTCCGAATAATTCGGTCTTACAGAAATAGCACCGGTCCGGTGGATTTTCCTTGAATTTCAATACATCTGTTTCTTCAGTTTTTACTACTTCAAACCGTGCTCCGATTTCACGTGCGAGTGAACGGGCTTCTTCAAATTCTCTTGTAGGATACGTTTCAGATTGACCTATTACTGCGATTACCCGTTCACCTAATGTGTCGTGTGCAACTTTCAGTAACAGAGTACTATCAACACCACCTGAATAACCTATCACAAGACTATCCATTTCACGGAGTATCGATTGCAGCATCTGATATTTTGCGGTTAGTTCTTTTGATAATTCAGTCATGCACTTTCCTCTTGTGTTCTCTGTTTTATGTGTTTCATCACGACGGGAGTTACTTCATCCATCGGGAATGTAACCCCGGTCCATAATGTGAATGAAAAGGCTGCCTGATGTAATAACATGGAAATCCCGTTACGGGTTCGCGCTCCGGCACGCCCTGCCTGCTTCAGAAAAAGTGTCTCAACCGGATTATATATCAGATCGATTACTATTTGTTCACTGTTAAATTTGAATGATTCCGCCACCGGGCTTTGATCTGCATATCTGCCGGACCCGACAGGTGTTGTTTGGATTATGCCTGTTGCTTCTTCAATTGCTTGTTGTAATGCAGTAGAATTCATCCCTAGTGCAACAGCATTGTCATAATTGTAACTTTTTTTAAGATGCCCGACAAGCTGTTCTGCCCGTTCGACATTTCTGTTTGCAATAAGGATTCTCGCAGGTGATATGTTAGTAATTAATGTATCGCAAACGGCACGGGCGGCGCCCCCGGATCCGATAATGACTATGACCTTGTTCTCCAGTGATTTAAGTTCGTTCGTATATGCCCGGTAAAATCCTACACTATCGGTATTTTCGCCCAATACCTTTCCTTTATCGAAATGTATGGTATTTACTGCCCCAATTTTTTTTGCCGATTCGGAGAGCGATGTCGTAAAATTCAACACAGTTTCTTTGAAGGGAATAGTTACATTTGCGCCGGCAAAATTCAAAATCTGTGCCGCCTCTATCGCTTTATTGAACCGGGCGGGTTCAATATCAGCGGTTATGTAAAGAAACGGTAAATCACAAATTCTGAAAGCGGTGTTATGGATAATTGGCGAGATAGTATAGGAGATGTTATTGCCGAAGAGTGCTATGCCACGATGCATGTTATTTTTTTATCAACCGTAGCAGTTTTTTCAACATCGGATTATTGGCGTATTCTTCTTCAAATTCTTTGATTTTCGAGTTATCACAGTCAAAGCTTCGCTTGAATGCTTCCATTGCATCGACGTAGCGGCGCATTGAGAGCAGTACTTTACCTTTGATATAATACGGTTCGTACGAATCGCTTTCCAGTTCAATAGCGGTGTTGAGTACGGTAAGTGCTTCTTCGGGATTGCCATACTCGTACAATGTGGAGCCGAGGTCAATCCACACCTCGGTATTATGCGGGTCAAGCTTTGTTACCATCCGGTAGCTTGAAATAGACTCCCATAGTTTACCGAGATTGTATTCGGCATCCGCTTTGGCATACCATAATTCAGGATAATCACGGTTAATATTCAACGCACGGTTGTAATCATTGAGTGCACGTGTATATTGTTCGAGTGAATCGTAGCAGCTACCCCGTCCGAAGTATGATTCGTAGTGGTTTTTATCGATTTTTATTGCATTGGTGAAGCATTTGATAGCTTCCCGGTACTGGTTGAGTTCTTCGTGAGCATTGCCCATATTGTGCCACGCCGCAACATCATCCGGATCAAGTCTGAGTGTTTCTTTATAGCAGGTAAGTGCCTCGTGCAGACGTCCCATATTAGCACATGCATTGCCTTTGTTGTACCAGGCGGCAGAAAATTTTTCGTTGATAGCCAGGGCCATATCGTAGCTGTCGACTGCTTTCCGGTATCTTCCGAGCCTGTTTAAAATAATACCACGGTTATACCAGGCGTTATAATTATAAGGATCAAGATCGATGTTCCTGTCGTATGCTTCGAGGGATTCTTCCAGTCGATCGAGAAAATCGTAACAGAACCCGAGTTCATACCACGCTTCTTTGTTTTCCGGATTTCCTTCAACCAGATATTTTAAAATATGTACCGCATCCTCGTAACGCTCCATTTTCTCAAACGAAACTGCTTTATTGAATAGTGCCTCTTCATTGGCAGGATCAAGCTCAAGGGCGCGATCGAAGCATTCGACAGCGTCTTCAAGCCGGTTCATATTGTCAAGCGTGATACCGCGGTTGATGAGCAGATCGGAATCCACGGGGTTCAGGGTCATGGCCTGATCATAACAAGTAAGTGCCTCTTCGTATCGATACAGGTTATTCAGCGCCATACCTTTACGCTGCCAGATATCGGCACTATAGGGGATGTGCTTAATGAGGAGATCGATAAAATGCAACGCCTCCTCGAAACGCTCGTTGTCAAGGTAAAAGTTTACAATTTCATCGAGTGCTTCCAGATTTGTAATGGTACCAGAGTTATTTAATCGCTCTTTTAATTTGCGTACCTGTTCTTCAAAGCGTCCGGACTTATCGGAATTATCTCCGGAGTCTTCCCAATCATCCTTGAAATCATCAAAATCTAATATGCTCATAATCCCCGACCACCTGTAAAGGGGTGAATATCTTTTTCTGGTTTACTACCTCTAATTAAATAAAAAACTTTTTGTATGTCAATAGCGCTAAAAAACCGAAAATTGCGCTTATTTTAACGTAAAACGCAAATTTAGTTGATTTTTAACGCTTTTCAGTTTATATTTGATATTTACTTAAATTTTGGCATGATAAAAGAAAATTTGCAAGACATAAGGAATAAAATCTCAGAAGCATGTCAACGGTCGGGGCGGGATGTTTCGGAAATTACCTTAATTGCTGTATCTAAAACATTTTCGCCAGAAAAGATACGGGAAGCGCACAATGCTGGAATACTCGATATTGGTGAGAGCTATGTGCAGGAAATGACCGGGAAATTCAATGAATTGAAAAATGAGACAATACGTTGGCATTTTGTCGGTCCTCTTCAGCGAAATAAGGTCAAATATATTGTTGATTTTGTTCATCTTATACACTCTGTGGAGAATCTCCGGGTTTGCCAGGAAATTGAGAAGCGGGCTTCACGTATAGACAGAGATATAGATATACTCGTTGAGGTTAATACCTCGGGTGAGCCACAAAAACACGGCATTTCCCCCGATGAGCTTCCGAAATTATTTGATGAAATTGGCGTATTTGATCATGTTCACGTTCGGGGGTTAATGACAATGGCACCGTTTGTGGATGACCCGGAGGATGCGAGACCGTCATTTAAACTTCTGAAGGATCTACGCAAGAGACTGCTGGACGATGGTCTGCCCGAAATACAGGTACAGCATCTTTCAATGGGAATGTCTAACGATTTTGAAGTAGCAATTGAAGAGGGTGCAACGATGGTGCGTATCGGAAGCAGTATTTTCGGTGAGCGCCCACATTAACTAATAAACAGGAATTCTATTCCGGAGGCGCACAATGAAAATAACTCCAATGGATATTAAAAATCAGGATTTCAAGCGTGTGATGCGCGGTTACGATCCCATTGAAGTTAACACATTTCTTGAAATGCTCTCGAATGAAGTCGAGAAATTGGTTCGCAACCAAAAAGATAATCGAGAACGTGTCAAAGAGCTGGAGGAACAGCTAAAACATTATAAACAGCTTGAGAAATCATTGCAGCAAGCATTGCTCCAGGCACAGGAATCGGCGACGAAGGCCCGGGAACAATCAAGTCGTGAAGCAGAAATCATTATCAAACAAGCCGAAACCCGTGCAAGTGAAATAGTACAGGACTCACGCAGCTCTCTATCTCATATAAAGAATGAAATTGAGCAATTGCGCACAATACGAGAGACAATGATAAGCCGGTTAAAGATTTTATTAAACTCGCAACTTGAACTCCTCCAGTCTCTTGAATCCGAAAAGGACAGTGACGAGGACGAAGAGAAAACGGTAACCGTCGGCAGAAAATCTGTCGATGTGGATGATTTACTTGAAAAAATGGATTAGGAAACAGAATACATTGACTGAAAATTTAAAAAAGCAAATTCAAGAAGCTGTAGAAGTTATTCGAAGCCACACAAAAATGGAACCGGCGGTCGGGATTATTCTCGGCACCGGGCTTGGTGGACTTGCAAAAGAGATAAATAAAGAAGTTGAAATACAATACGGAGATTTGCCGCATTTTCCGGTATCAACGGTTGAGTCACACGAAGGAAAGTTGATTTTCGGTACGCTGGCCGGTAAGAATGTTGTTGCGATGCAGGGCCGTTTTCACTTATATGAGGGCTACACTATGCAGCAAATCACATTCCCGGTCCGGGTAATGAAATTTCTCGGTGTGAATACGCTACTCGTCTCAAATGCGTGCGGTGGTATGAATCCCCTCTTTTCCAAGGGCGATATCATGATCATGACCGATCACATTAATTTACTCGGAGATAATCCGCTGATCGGACCAAATGATGACGAACTCGGACCGCGATTTCCGGATATGTCGGAGCCGTACAGCAATGAATTGATCGAGCTTGCTGAGCAGGTAGCGCTCGATAAGAAGATCAAGGTTCAAAAAGGCGTATATGTTGCAGTATCGGGGCCAAATCTGGAGACAAAAGCAGAATACCGGTTCCTTCGGATAATCGGTGCCGATGTAGTCGGCATGTCAACAGTGCCCGAAAATATTGTGGCGAATCATATGGGAATGCGTGTCCTCGGGATGTCGGTAATTACTGATGAGTGTTTTCCGGATGCACTTGAACCGGCGGTTGTAGAAGATATCATTGCCACCGCCAATAAAGCTGAACCCAAGCTGACCACTATTATGAAGCATGTGGTTGAACGGTTGGCTGAGTAAATAATCGAATTTTTAATTTTTTTCTTTTCCATCAGGGTTCTGTGGGTATGGACCAAACAATCGGTAGAATGCTGATCATTCTTGGATTGATTTTCGTTGTAATCGGTGCAGCATTTTTTTTCTCTGATAGAATCCCTTTGATTGGCAAACTTCCCGGTGATATCAGAATTGAACGGGAGAGTTTCAGGTTTTATTTTCCCTTAGGAACAAGTATATTACTAAGTATTCTATTAACAGCAGTATTGTGGATTATTTCAATGATCGGGAGAAAGTAACGAGAGTATGTTCAAGCAATTGACAGACAAGACAAATCATAAGGATATTGAAAAAGAAGTAAGTTCCTACTGGCAGCAGCACGATATTTTTGAAAAAAGTATATCGACACGTGCAGATAAACCGGTATTTACGTTCTATGAAGGCCCGCCAACGGCGAACGGTAAGCCGGGCATTCATCATGTCGTTAGCCGGACGCTCAAAGATCTTGTCTGTCGCTACAAGACAATGCAAGGATACAAAGTAAACCGCAAAGCGGGATGGGATACGCATGGCCTTCCGGTTGAGATCGAAGTCGAAAAGAAACTCGGATTAAAACATAAAGACGAAATTTTTGAATACGGAATTGAGAAATTCAACAAAGAGTGTTATAAATCGGTTTTTACCTATCTTAAAGACTGGGAAGAAATGACCCGCCGGATAGGATACTGGATTAATCTTGATGATGCATACGTAACATGTACACGGGAATATATCGAGTCGGTCTGGTGGGCACTCGATCAATATCATAAGAAAGGGTTGATTTACCGCGGTCACAAGATCCAGCCGTATTGTCCGCGTTGTGAAACACCGCTTTCTTCGCATGAGGTATCACAGGGTTACCAGGATACGAAAGATCCGAGTATTTATGTTCGGGTTAAGTTAAAAGATGAACCGAATACATATATTCTCGTCTGGACCACAACTCCGTGGACATTGATTTCGAACGTTGCACTGGCCGTCCATCCTGACGTCGAATATGTGAAGATCAAATATAAAGATGAACATTTAATTCTTGCTAAAGAACGTCTCTCAGTTGTAGAGGGTGATTATAAGATTGTACAGACGTTCAAAGGTAAAGAGTTGCTCGGCAAGGAATATGAGCGGTTATTTGATTATATTCCGGTAGAGGAAAAAGCTTTTTATGTTTTAGAGGGTGAATTTGTAACCACCGAAGACGGATCGGGCATCGTACACATCGCCCCGGCATTCGGAGAAGACGATAATCAGATAGGTAAGAAGTATGATTTGCCTGCATTACAGCCGGTTAATAAATCCGGTGAGTTTACCGAGGAAATAACTGATTTCCGCGGTGAATTCGTAAAAGAAGCCGATCATAATATTATTATGAATCTCAAGCGGCGCGGGTTGATGTTTAAAAAAGAAACTATTGTGCACAATTACCCGCACTGCTGGCGTTGTAATTCGCCGCTATTATATTATGCAAGGTCGTCCTGGTACATTCGCACAACTGAATATGCACAAAAAATGCTCGAGCTCAACAATGACATAAATTGGGTACCACCGGAAGTCGGTACGGGACGGTTCGGCAACTGGCTGGCCGAGAACAAAGATTGGGCATTATCGCGCGATCGATTTTGGGGCACACCTTTGCCGGTATGGGTTTGTACCGATTGCAACAAAGAAAAGAGTATCGGCAGCCTTGAAGAGCTTGCCCGGGGTACCTGGCGTGTTGACGGAAAAGAGCAACCAATTGATCCGAAAACATTCGATCCACACAAGCCATATGTCGATCAGGTTTATTTCACCTGTGAATGCGGCGGTGAGATGCAACGGGTCCCCGAACTAATCGATGTGTGGTTTGACTCCGGCTCGATGCCGTTTGCACAATGGCATTATCCGTTTAAAAATAAAGAGATATTCGAGCAGAACTTTCCCGCTGATTATATTTGTGAAGGTATTGATCAGACGCGCGGTTGGTTTTATACACTGCACTCGATTTCATCAGCACTGTTTGAAAAACCGGCATTTTATAATGTTCTTGTCAATGAACTAATCCTTGACAAGGATGGTTTAAAAATGTCGAAATCACGCGGGAATACCGTTGATCCATTCGATATTCTTGATCGCTACGGGGCGGATACATTACGGTGGTATCTTGTAACAACGAGTCCACCCTGGCGTCCGACACTTTTTGACGAAGAAGGATTGCAAGAAGTGCAACGACGCTTCTTCAGTACTTTGACGAATACCTATGCGTTCTTTGCATTGTATGCTAATATTGACAGCTATACCGGAAGTGAAGAACGCATACCTGTAAAAGAGCGTCAGGAAATCGATCGCTGGATCATATCAGAGCTTAATTCGCTCTATGATGAGTATACACGGTTGATGGATGAGTACAGTGTTACACACGCTGCACGTCTCGTATCGGAATTCACCATCGATAAATTATCGAACTGGTATGTACGGCGTAACCGCCGACGGTTTTGGAAAAGTGAAAAGGGATCGGATAAAACTGCAGCGTACCAGACATTATATGAATGTCTGGTCAGTATCGCAAAATTGATGGCGCCGTTTGCACCCTTTACTGCCGAGGCATTATACCGGAATCTGGTTTCAGTCGGCAAGACCGAGACATATGAGTCGGTTCACCTTGCAATGATCCCCAAAACAGATTCGTCTGTAGTGGATCATGAACTCGAGCATAAAATGAATCTTGCTCAGCGTGTTGTGTATCTTGCACGTTCGATGCGTTCGAAAACGGGCTTAAAAGTACGGCAACCGCTCAAACGCATTATAATCTCAGTGCGAGATAAAAATGACGAGCAAGCGATTTTAAATATGGAGCGTGTAATTCTTGAAGAGATCAATGTAAAAGGAATTGAATTTATTACCGATGAAACAGGTCTTGTGAATAAAAGCGCTAAACCGAACTTTAAATCGATAGGACCAAAATTTGGTAAAATTGTGCAAAAAGTTGCCCAGCGTGTGAAGGATATGAGCAGCGAGGAAGTCCAGACCTTTGAAGCGAACGGAACATTCTCTTTTGAAGTAGATAGACAACCGGTGTCCTTGGATAGTAACGACATCGAAATTGTCACTGAAGAAATTAAAGGATGGGTCGTTGAATCCGACGGGGTGGTAACCGTAGCCCTCGATACTGAATTGAGCGATGCATTACGTGCCGAGGGACTTGCACGGGAATTTGTTAACAGAATACAAAATATGCGGAAGGATGCAGGTTTCCAGGTCACCGATCGTATACGAATCTATTATAAAAGTGAAGACACATTGTTGAATAAAGCATTGACCGATTTTCACGAGTATGTAAAAACCGAAACCCTTGCCGATGAAATGACTTATGCAGTATCGGACGGGGAAAAGCTGCAACATCAATTGATTAATGGCATCAAATGTAAAATAGGAGTTGAGATAGTCAACTGATAAGTAGTAGATCCTTGATACATTTTACTATAACCCAATAAATAAAGCCGTAAAGGAGACGAGATGGCTAAGAAAGCGAGCAGTAAGAAGAAGACTCAAACAAAGAAAACCCCGGCGAAGTCATCTGCAACAAAAGCAAAAAAGAAGACAACAGCGCCGAAATCAGCAGCGAGAAAAGGGTATTCAAAAAAAGATCTCGAACATTTCCGTACTATAATTAACGAGCAGAAGAGGGAAATTTTGGAGGAGCTCGCCACACTTCGGGAAAGTATGATGGATACCTCAACCGGTGAATATACCGGGGAAAACTCATCATATTCAATCCATATGGCTGACCAGGGTGGCGAGCAGATGGAACGGGAAATCACGTTTATGTTCGCATCGCGTGAGGGGAAATATCTCCGCTATCTGGAAGATGCACTGCAACGGATTGAGAATAGCGAGTATGGATTCTGCCGTGATTGCGGTACCCTCATTGAAAAAGAACGGCTCGAAGCGGTACCGGTCGCTCAACAGTGTGTTGAATGCAAGACGAAAAAAAGTAAACAGACTTAAGTAAACCATTGAAAGTACTTTACGTTACGCTGAGCATTGTTGTTCTTGATCAACTTACCAAAATCCTTGTGAAGGGATTTGCGATTCCTTTTCTCGGGATTCAGTGGGAAGGTATGCATTACGGGCAATCAATACCGTTAATTGGTGACGTACTCCGTTTGACCTACATCGAAAATCCCGGAATGGCATTCGGAATCGATTTCGGCGGAAAAGTATTTTTTGCACTCTTTTCCATTATCGCCTGTATTGGTATATTCTGGTACTTGTACAGAATAAGAGAAGAACGGCTCAGAGTTCGCTTACCGTTTGCACTGATACTCGGCGGAGCGTTCGGCAATCTTATCGACAGGGTTTTTTACGGTGTTTTTTACGGCGAAGCACCGCTGTTTCAAGGATCTGTTGTTGATTTTATCGATGTCATATTTTTCAATATAAATATTTTTGGCTATCAAATGACACGATGGCCGGTATTCAATATCGCCGATTCAGCAGTGACGATTGGCGTTATTCTTCTCCTGATATTCCACCGCGAAGCATTCCGAACTCACCACGATGAGGATGATGTATCACCCGCAGAAAAAAGTAGCGATAATGATGGGCAGGATAATGAAGTTGAAAAGCAGGAAGAAGTTAAGAACGGTGTTACCGAGGCTGAGCGGCAGCATGAAAGGGAGTAGGTAGTGAACGGTTTTAAAATAGTATAGTGAACGAAACAATTATCAATATCACCGTACCACCGGGAAAGAAAAAAGAACGAATCGATGTTTTCCTTGCCCACCAGATAGAAAATGCTTCCCGCAATAAAGTTCAAAATGCAATAAAACGAGGATATGTTACAATAGACGGCGAACCTGTGAAAGCGAATCATATCGTTGCACCTGGAGAAAGCATCACCGTCCCCCTGCCGATGCCTCCGCCGCCCGATGCAGTTCCCGAAGATATCCCGGTTAATATAGTTTATGAAGATGAATCCTTAATTATCGTAAATAAACCCCCGGGTATGGTCACGCATCCTGCATATGGAAATTACTCCGGTACATTAGTCAATGCATTGTTGTATCATATTCAATCCGGACTTGCCGATACGGATGATCCGATGCGGCCCGGCATTGTGCATCGACTTGACAAAGATACCTCCGGGCTCATGGTTATTGCCAAGAACGATCATGCTTTACATTTTATTTCAAAACAATTTTCAGAACGTACAATCGACAGGGAATACTGGGCGATTGTGTGGGGTACTTTTCCCGAAAACAAGGGTACTATCGAAGCAAGTCTCGGGCGCAGTAAATCCGATCGTAAAAAAATGGCGGTGCGTGAAGACGGTAAACCTGCTATAACACGGTATGAAGTCATTGAAGAGTATGACGGTTTAAGTTTAATTAAATTAAAGCTATTAACCGGACGTACTCATCAGATTCGTGTACATCTTGCATCGGAACACCGCCCGGTTTTCGGCGATCCAACATACGGAGGCAGAAGAATAGTCTATGGGGGGGTGACACCGAAAAGAAAAGCATTCATTCAAAACTTACTCGAACATCTGCCGCGGCAGGCATTGCACGCAAAAACCATTGGATTTGTTCATCCCGATAAAAAAGAAAGAGTTTTTTTTGAGACCGATCTTCCCGATGATATGGTGTATGTTGTTGAGCAACTACGAAAGCAAAATACATCGTGAGAAACTTTTCTTTAAAACATTCGTCAAATTTTATACGCTCATTCCAATAAAAACCGGAGGTATTATGTTCCACCGTTTCACTGCTTTCATAATAGTAACCATATTGTTTTCAAGCTTACTTATTTCACAAACAAAACCTGTCGAAGGGTTGCGTGATCACACACCCGCGGTGCATGCACTCATCAATGCACGAATTGTTGTAAGTCCGGGTATTGTTATCGAGAGTGGCACCGTTGTTATACGGGACGGTATCATCGAGTCGGTCGGTGCCAATGTCTCTCCCCCGGATGATGCACGAGTCTGGGATGTCGACGGACGCACGCTCTATGCCGGTTTCATCGATTTATATTCCGATATCGGTGTACCTGAGCCCGATGTTGATCGCGACCGAAGAGGAGCCGGACAGTTATTACGACAGGTTCCCGCTCAGTTTAGGTCATTCTTAGCGGCAATGTTAGCGGATGATGAAGAACCTGAGGGAACCTTTTACTGGAATCCACAGGTACGCTCATATATCGATGCCGCCTCGGTGTTTAAACCTGACGAACAGAAAGCATCAGGTTTGCGTTCGCAGGGTTTTACAAATGTTCTTACAGCTCCGCAAGATGGAATTTTTCGCGGCCGGAGTGCTCTTGTCTCCCTTGGAAAAGGTGATGGTAATGAGATTGTGCTTCGGGATAATATAACACACAATATGTCATTTGATCGGTCGGCAAACCTCGGCGGCAGATATCCTACTTCATTAATGGGTTCGATTGCCCTGATCCGGCAAACATTAATTGATGCAGATTGGTACCATCAGGCACACGAGGCATATGCTGCCGATCCTGCAGGTAAACAACGACCTGAAATAAATATTGCCCTTGCGGCACTGGGAGATGTTGTTAACGGTGATCAACCCGTTATTATTGATACATCGGATGAACTTGCTTTATTGCGAGCGTCAAAAATTGCAAAGGAATATAATATTACAATGTGGGTACGGGGAAGCGGCCACGAGTATAAACGTGCCGAAGCAGTTAAGGAAACAGGTTTGCCGGTAATACTGCCGGTGAATTTCCCGTCACCGCCGGATGTTACCGATCCGGAAAAAGTGAGAGAAGTTTCACTCGAAGAACTGCGACATTGGAACTTTGCACCCGATAACCCTGTGCAGTTGTCTCAGGCAGATGTGCAGTTTACGTTTACCACAGACCAACTTGATGATAAACAGAAGTTTCTTGCTCAACTTCGAAGAGCAGTTGAGCGCGGTCTAACAGAGGATGCAGCCCTTGCTGCGTTAACTACCACCCCGGCACAACTTCTTGGTATGCAAAACAAGCTCGGTGCCATCGAACAGGGAAAGATTGCAAATATCGTAGTTGCAGACGGTGATATTTTTTCAGCAAATACAAATATAAAAGATGTCTGGGTTGACGGTCAGCGATTTGAGATTGAAACAGTACCGGATGTTGATGTTCGCGGTACCTGGTCGATCTCAGTTGTCAATACTGATTTTGAAGGGACGATGGAAATCAAAGGAAGACCGGATCGTCTAAACGGTACAATAACTATCGATGAAAAAGAAATAGAATTAAAAACTGTTCGCTACGATTTGCAGCGATTGTCGGTAACTTTTCCCGGTGATTCAATTAATATAGACGGTCAGATATTAATGTCATCATCAGTATCACGTGAGGAAATGTTTGGATCGGGAACCTATCCCGATGGTCGGGAATTCAACTGGCGTGCCCAACGGGAAGAGGAATATACACCGGAACAGGATGAACGCCCCGATCATGTTATTGAGCGTGTTGAGTTACCGACCGTGTATCCTGCCATGGAATATGGCATACCACACAAACCGGAACAACCGCGGCACGTGTTGGTCCAAAATGCAACAATATGGACGCAGGGTCCGCAGGGTATTCTTGAAAATGCCGATATGCTGGTAACGGATGGAAGGATTGTCCGTGTTGATCAAAACATCAGTCCGCCGAGTAACGCAATCGTTATTGACGCTGAGGGTAAACATGTGACGCCGGGATTGATCGATGCACACATACATACAAGCATTGCCGGAGGCGTTAACGAAATGGGGAGTGCTATTACCGCTGAGGTTAATATCCAGGAAGTGTTGAATAGTAATAACATCTGGATGTACCGCTTGCTGGCCGGTGGATTAACAACTGCAAATGCGTTACACGGTTCGGCAAATCCTATCGGCGGTCAGAATGCTATCATAAAAATGAGATGGGGTGCACTGCCGGATGAAATGTTGATAGAGGATGCACCAAAGGGTATTAAGTTTGCACTTGGAGAAAATGTTGTGAGAAGCGAGCAACGTTATCCAAACACACGCATGGGAGTGGAACAAATTATACGTGATGAATTTCAGGCAGCACGTGAATATAAAGAGGAGTTGAAGGAATGGGAACGGTCACCATCAGGTATACCGCCGCGACGAAATCTCAGATCGCAAACTGTTCTCGAAATTCTGAATGGGGATCGGCACATCCACTCGCATTGCTACCGGCAGGACGAAATACTTGCGCTCATTCGCGTCGCGGAAGATTTCGATGTAACTATTCAATCGTTTCAGCACACGGTTGAGGGATTTAAAATAGCCGAAGCCCTGCGCGATCACGGTGCAAGCGCTGCTGTTTGGAGCGATTGGTGGGCATTTAAAGTCGAAGCTTACGATGCGACAACCTATAATGCACGATTATTGCATGACCAGGGTGTATTGACGGTAATACATTCGGATAATACACAACTTGCGACACGTATGAACTGGGAAGCGGCTAAAGTGGCACAAACCGGTGTACCGGATGAGGAAGCAATGGCTATGATTACAATCAATGCCGCAAAGATGCTCGGTATTGATCATCGGGTCGGATCGCTTGAAGAAGGGAAAGATGCAGACTTTGTAATCTGGGAACGTGACCCGCTCGCGACCGATACGCGTGTTGAACAAACGTGGATAGACGGACGAAAATATTTCGATATCGAGGACGATAAACTGAAGCGTGAAGAAGTTCGTGAACAGAGAGCTCGATTAATACAACACGCACTCAAGGCACTTGAAGCCGGTGAGCAGCCACAACGTGCACGGCGTGGTGGTATCTCTCCCTTTAATGAAGATTATTCATGCACGGAGGATCATTATGAATTTCATTAAACCGATTTTAATTTTAACAACATGCCTGTTTCTTTTTACTGTCATTATGCAGGCGCAAATTCCTGCACCTGCCCAAAAGCAACCGATAGCGGTTACCGGTGCAACAATTTACACACTCAGCGGTGAGGTTATTGAAGACGGTACGATTATTTTTGAAGACGGAACTATAACTGCAATCGGTGCAGGGATCGATATTCCGGCTGAAGTGGAACGCTATGACGCAACGGATAAAATTATTTATCCCGGATTAATTCTTGCACATACAAATATGGGATTGACAGAGATTGGTGCGGTTGATGTCACATCCGATTTCAATGAATATGGTGAAATTAATCCGAATGTACGGGCAGAAAAAGCTTTTCATCCCGAAAGTGAACATATCCCCGTTGGCCGATCGCATGGCGTTGCCATTACCATTACATCTCCAGGTGGCAGTTTAATATCCGGTTTATCAGCTGCGATGTTGATGGACGGTTGGACATGGGAGGGGATGACCCTGCACGCACCGACCGGTTTAATGATTAATTGGCCCACTATTGATGAGAACAATGATGCAGGACGTAAACAATTGAAGATGATACAGGATGCATTCGATAATGCGCGTGCATACCACGTTGCACGGTCGGCATCCGACGGGCATCGTACCGATATGAGGTGGGAGGCAATGCTCCCGGTGTTGGAAAGGGAAATTCCCGTCGTTGTGCAAGCCAATGATGTACGGTCAATCCGTGATGCAATTACGTGGGCTGAATCGGAGGATATCCGGATTATCATCCTTGGCGGCAGAGATGCACACCTGATGACCGATCAACTTGCCACGAAAGAAATTCCGGTAATCCTTACTTCTGTGCTTGCAAGTCCCGGACGTCCATGGCAGGGATATGATGAGGTCTACGCTCAAGCCGGTACATTATATAATGCTGGTATACGGGTTGTCATTGCCGGTGGATACGGTTCGGCAAATGCAATGCAGCTCCGTCATCAGGCAGCAACTGCCGCGGGATTCGGATTTCCAAAAGAGGAAGCACTGAAGGCAATTACTATCTATCCGGCAGAGTTGTTCGGTCTGGATAACAGGGTCGGAACGCTTGAAGAAGGTAAAGATGCTACCTTCATCATTACCGATGGTGATGTTTTTGATCTCCGATCGAGTGTTGAACAAATGTTTATTCAGGGAAGAAAAATTGATATGGCCGATAAACAAAAGAATCTCTTCGAGCGGTACAAAGAAAAGTATCGCCAGTTATCGACTGAATAAATATTTTTATTTTTCTAAAAAATATTGCAGGTGAGCTGTATCACGTGAATTTGCCGAATTCGTCTATCTGTTGTATATTAAAAAGTAATCCATATAAAGGAGAGGTTAGGCGAATATAAATCCTTTGATATCTGATTGATAACAGGGGGATCCCATGGAGGCTTCATCCAACGGCAAAGCGCAAGTTTTGCTCATTGAAGATGAGAAGAAACTTGCCCGGTCGCTCGAACGGCACTTGAAGCGGGAGGGGTATACTGTTGATTTAGTATTTGACGGGGTGGAAGCCGTAGAGAAACTGAAGGAAAGTTGTTACACATTATTGATTCTTGATATAAATCTTCCGAAAAAATCGGGATATGATATTCTTAATGACATACGTTTGCAACTCGATTCAACACCGGTCTTAATATTGTCAGCCCGCGATACGGTTGAGGACCGCGTAAAAGGATTACGATTGGGAGCTGACGATTATTTAGTAAAACCGTTCGATTCGAGTGAGTTTCTCGCACGCGTAGAGGCGATATTACGACGTGCCGATATGTCGTCGAATCATCTTCTAACAGCCGGTGATTTGACCATGAATATCAAAGAGCGAACAGTCACCCGGGGAGATAAAACAATCGATCTCTCGCCAAAAGAATTCGCGTTACTTGAATTCTTTCTCAGAAATAAAAATCAAGTGCTGACCAGAAAACGGATTGCCGAACAGGTCTGGGGGTATCACTTCGATACCGGTACAAACCTTGTCGATGTGTATGTATACTACATCCGGGAAGCGATTGATAAAGGGCAGCAGACCAAGCTCATCAATACAGTTCGAGGTCAGGGCTTTATTTTGGTAGATAAATAAAATATGCAGATCCGCAGCAAGGTGCTTGTATGGTATGGGGTGTTCCTTACCTTGGTGGTCATAACCGGTATCGCTGCGGGCACCATATTGTACAACTCATTGCTTGCTTCCGGAAACGAACCTTCAACTGCATGGTGGCTTTCATTGATATGGATCATTCCATGTATTGTTGCTGCGAGTGTTGGGGGAACGTATTATGTTATCAAGAAATTTTCTGAACCGATTAAGAAACTGAATCACGTTACACAGAAAGCAGAACAGCAACCACTTAGCAATTCCATCCCGGAACTAATAATTAACAGCAATGACGATATTGCTGTGACCGTCACTGCAATTCACAATTTCATCAAAGAACGTCATCAAAAATTACAACAAGTATTACATTTTTCATCGTTAGCTTCACACGAACTGCGAACCCCGCTGACTATTATTCGCAATCAACTTGAAGACGGTATGCGTTCGGATGTGACGCTTGATCAGTTGAATGCGATTGTTACTTCAACGTATGATGAGATTATCCGGTTGCACCATCTTGTAAACGATTTACTCACGATCAGTACACTGCAAGCGGGAACGTTGAAGCTTGAAAAGAAAACCGTGAATTTCCACTCGTTTATTAAAGAGTTCTATGACGAGGCGCTGTTTTTATCGAGGGAAAAGAATATTGCAATAGTTCTCTCAAAGGGACCGCAGGTAACACTCTATTGTGAACCGGATCGTTTGCGGCAGGTTTTGTTTAATCTCCTTGAGAACGCATTAAAATATACCTCGGAACAGGGCAGAGTATATATCTCTTATTTTATCGATGATGCAAATCTATATTTGAAAATAGCTGATACCGGTTCAGGAATACCTCGCCACAAAATTGATAATATATTTGAGCCGTTTTATCAGGTTGCCCGGCACGATCAATCTGTTCACCAGGGTGCAGGACTTGGTTTATCGCTGGTTCGTTGGATCGTAGATGCCCATGGCGGTTCTGTTGATGTTGAGAGTGAAGAGGGGAAAGGAACCACGTTTACGATACGCTTGCCGCGGGGTAATTAATTACTGATTATTGTACCTTTCCGAACTTCCTCCTTATGCATTCATCCAACACTTTGAAATAATACGATGTGACATGCGGCGGTTCTATACCACTCCCTGCAAGATCCCGTTCGCTATTTGATGCATCAAAAATTTTTGGCAGGGTGAGATGACCGATAAACGTATTCAACGCCCCCATAATTGCGATTAGTCTTTTATTATTTGATGCGGATAAGCGTTGCTTAAATTCCTGTTGCGAAATGATTTCAGGCGGCATAATTGAATCAGTATTGAAATCCTTCCTGAAGTGATTCACCGTTTCGTTGAGAAAGGCTTCAAGAGTAAAAGACCGCTCGGGACCACTGCAAATGTGATAAGTCGTCCCGGGTTTAAAATTATTTCGGTGTAAATGATATACCGAATGGACGGGGTAATCCGTCGGGATTAAATCGAGATGGCAGTCTTTTTCTCCCGCAAGAAAGGGAAGTATACTCTGTGCAAGCAACCGTACACTATTATGAAAAAAGCCGAATTGTCTGATATGGCCGGTTTTCTTATCACCGATAACGGTTGTTAATCGATGAATTGTAATCGGTAAGTTATTCATATACCGGTGAACCAGTGCTTCCGACTCTGCTTTCGTTTGTTCATAACTATTGAAGAAACCCTGGTCGGTATTAAGTTCTGCTTCTTTTATTGTGCCTGACCGTTTTCCTGCAACATGTCCTGTTGATATGTGCAGGAAAGCCTCTAAGCTCCGGCACCCTGATGCAAAATTGATAACGTTTTGTGTCCCCTGTACATTTATCAGTCGTGCTTCTTCAAGCGGCAATCCGAAGTCGACCGATGCACCTGAATGAATAATATTGGTAACCGATTTTTGGAGGGTTGCTATTTGTTCCAGTGATAAGCCAAAATCAGGACGGGTAAAATCTCCCTGCACGACACGGACCCGCCTGGTTGCTTCACGTTCTAATAAAGGAGTCCACGTCGGTGAACTTTGTAATAGTGCAAAGAGACGCTCAGCTGCACGTTCAGGCGAATCGGCTCGAACAAGAGCGTAAATAATTGATTCCGATTCACGGTGTAAGTAGTGTTCAATGAGCGCACTGCCGAATAATCCCGTTGCGCCTGTAAGAAATATATTTGAATTCATCTATACTAAAACGGCACACCGCATATGATGTGCCGTTGTGATTATTGTATTTTTTCACTCTTTTGAAATCAAGTCGGGATATCTTCTGGTTCCATACCCCAGTGTTCCGGTGAACGCCACAGACTCGACATGAGTAGTTCGCGCATATGGATGAATTCTTTTGGAAGTTTATCATAAAGTTTCCCGACAAAGAGTTCGTCATGTCCCATAACTTCGCGTTTCCACTCTTCACGTTCGACAGACATCAGTTCATTGAACTGTTTATGCGTAAACGATTCAAGTCCTTTCCATTCCATATCCTCATGCCGCGGCATCCAACCCAATGGGCTTTCAATAGCATATGCTTTTCCTCTTACTCTGTCGGCAATCCATTTGAGCACACGCATATTTTCCCCGAATCCCGGCCAGATGAATTTTCCGTTCTCATCTTTGCGGAACCAGTTTACAAAGAAAATTCGTGGCGGATTTGGTAACTCTCGTCCGAATTGTAACCAATGGTTCAAGTAGTCAGCCATATGATATCCGAGGAACGGGAGCATTGCCATGGGATCGCGGCGTACTTTGCCGATCGCCCCTGCAGCGGCGGCGGTTGTTTCGGACCCCATTGTCGATGCCATATAAACGCCAAAGTTCCAGTTTACCGATTGATATACCAACGGAACTGTCGTGCTGCGACGGCCGCCAAATATGAATGCACTGATCGGAACACCTTCAGGATCTTCCCATTTTTCATCGATTGATGGACATTGCCGTGCCGGCGCGGTAAACCGTGCATTGGGATGTGCGGCGGGTTTGTCACTTTCGGGTGTCCATTTGTTTCCCCGCCAATCGATCAATTCCTTCGGTGGTTCTTTAGTCATATCTTCCCACCAGACGTCGCCGTCGGGTGTCATAGCAACATTTGTAAAAATCGTATTTTCTTTGATACTTTCCATTGCATTGGGGTTTGAATCGTATGAGGTACCCGGTGAAACACCGAAGAATCCGGCTTCTGGATTAATTGCATGAAGTTTTCCATCCTGTCCAGGTTTTATCCAGGCAATATCATCACCGACGGTTGTTACTTTCCAACCGTCAAATGCTTTGGGTGGTATGAGCATTGCAAAATTAGTTTTTCCGCATGCGCTCGGGAATGCAGCCGCAATATATGTTTTCTCACCTTGCGGTGATTCAACACCGAGTATCAACATATGTTCTGCAAGCCATCCCTCATCGCGAGCCATAACCGATGCGATGCGAAGCGCGAAACATTTCTTGCCGAGTAATGCGTTACCACCGTATCCGCTGCCGAATGACCAGATAGATCTTTCTTCGGGGAAGTGGACGATATATTTGTTTTCTGCATTGCACGGCCATGGTACATCTTTCTCTCCTGGCTTTAATGGTGCACCAACTGAATGAACACAAGGTACGAAGTCCCCATCTTCGCCGAGGTGTTTATATACATCTTTCCCCATCCGTGTCATGATTCGCATATTCGCCGCAACGTATGCCGAATCGCTTATCTCTATTCCGATTTGCGAGATCGGCGAACCGAGCGGTCCCATACTGAATGGAATGACATACATGGTTCGTCCCTGCATACAACCATCGAACAATTTATGTAACGTTTGTTTCATTTCGTCAGGATCCGTCCAGTTATTGGTCGGACCGGCATCCGCTTTACGTCTGCTGCAGATGAAAGTCCGGTCTTCAACCCGGGCGACATCGGCAGGATCGGAAAAGGCGATATAGCTGTTCGGACGTTTTTCAGGATTGAGTTTTTTAAATGTGCCGCTTTTAACAAGACCTTCACAGAGTGAGTTATATTCTTCCTGTGAACCGTCACAAAAATATACATCGTCCGGATTTGTTAAATCGGCAATTTCTTGAATCCACTCTTTTAACTTTTCATTTTTTATATAATCGGGGAAGGTAATTTTCATATGGAATCTCCCTATTTCGATTGATCTTATATTTGATTTAAATGTAATATTTTAAAAGAAGTGAACGAATCACATCCTGGATTATATTGTCTTATATATAAGGGAATAAACCATAAATATATGAAAAATAATGAAAATAATCGACAGGAGGATGTATACGTGTATGAATTTTGTCGATAAATTAGCTGTGTTTATCTTTTATTATTTTCATGAAATCTCTGGTTGCGGTCTCCGGATCATCTGAGCAGCATATTGCACTGATAACTGCAATTCCGTGAATTCCCGTTCTGAACAAATCATCAACATGCTCCAATTTAATACCTCCGATAGCCACAACCGGAATTGAAGAACGCTCAGCGACCCTTTTCATAAACTGGATTCCCTTTGGTTTCCCGGGATTCTCTTTTGACATTGTTCCGAATACAGGCCCGAAACCTACATAATCTGCACCGTCTTCAATTACTTTTTGTAATTCGTCGAAGTCGGTCGCACTTCCACCTATAATTTTTTTTTCACCGAGCAATTTTCGCGCAATCGTGAGTGGTATATCCGATTGACCGAGATGCACACCATCTGCATCAACCGCAAAGGCAATGTCGATCCGGTCGTCTACTATCATAGTTACATCGGCATCTCTGCAAAGTTTTACAATTTCTTCAGCGTTACGATACATTTCAAGTAATGTACCTTTTTTCTGTCTGAATTGGATCGTATCTGCACCGCCGTCAATAGCCATGCGTCCAAGATCCGGATGGGTATATTTTGATTGGAGTATCGTGTCGGTCAGTACGTGTAATTTACCGATTTTTGGTTTCATAAATTAAAGTATAACAAGTTGTTCTTTGAATTGATTAACTGTTCTGGCCACATCATCGGATTGCATTATTGCAGAGATTACTGCAACACCGTGCGCACCTGCCTCAATGCACATACGTGTTCTGTCGGGAGTTATACCGCCGATTGCGAACACAGGTATTGGAATATTTTGTGTCACACGGACAATTGATTGCACTCCAGCCGTTTCCTGTAAATCGGGTTTGCTGTGTGTATCAAAGATAGTACCATATACAAGAAAGTCGGCTCCTTGCCGGTATGCAGTGACGGCACTTTCCGGTGAGTGTATGCTCGTTCCCAATAGCATATCGGGTCCGGTAATTTTTCGTGCTTCTGCAACTGGTAACGATGTTTCACGCAAATGCACGCCTTCCACACCCACGGCAAGCGCAACATCGATCCTGTCGTTTATAAACAGAAATGCTTCGTGTTTCGCTGTTATTGTATGGATGCGCCGGGCAAGATCGAACAGTTCGCGCGCATCGAGATCGCGCTCACGAAGCTGCACTGCACGTACTCCCGCTGCACATGCTTCTTCAACGATTTCTTCGAGTGTACGGCTGCCGGTTAGCTTCCGGTCGGTAACCAAATATAGCGTAAAGTCGATCATTCCGGTGTACTTGAAGTAATGAGACCTTCAATGGGACTTGTCGCTTTTGCATATAATTTCCGGGGAATCCGACCCGCTTCATATGCAAGCCTGCCCGATTCAACAGCGAGCTTAATTGCTTGTGCCATTTTTACCGGATGCTGCGCACCGGCTATTGCCGAATTCAACAGAATACCGTCGCAGCCAAGCTCCATTGCGATCGAAGCGTCGGATGCCGTGCCAACCCCTGCATCGACGATCAGCGGAACATCGACCATATCGCGGATGATCATTATATTGTATGGATTGCGAATTCCCATCCCCGAGCCGATCGGCGCACCGAGAGGCATAACCGCCGCACATCCCATATCGGCAAGCCGTTTGCATGTGACGGGATCGTCATTGCAGTAAGGAAGTACGGTAAATCCGTCGTCGAGTAATTTCTCCGTTGCTTTAATCAGTTCGGGAATATCCGGGAAAAGTGTCTCATCATCGCCGATCACCTCGAGTTTGATCATCGATGTTCCGAGTGCTTCCCGTGCAAGCTGCGCGGTCAGGATTGCTTCTTTTGCCGTATAGCATCCCGCGGTATTGGGCAGTACATCGAATTTATCTTTCACAAGGTTGAGCAATGATTCTTCTGAATCGTCTTCCAGATTAACTCTTCTGATAGCGACCGTAACAAGTTCGGTACCGCTTGCTTCAAGCGCTTTTAGCATAATATCGGGATTCGGGTACTGCGCCGTTCCGACTATTAATCGTGATTGTAATACTTTATCGCCGAATTTTAGTTCGCTCATTCTCTATTCACCTGTCATTGATATTTTATTTGAAATATATAATAAAGACAAAACTATTGAGGGTAAAATAATATTATTTTTAAAAATAGTTTTGCCCTCAATAATTTTGCCTTAAATTATCCACCCTGTACTGCACGAACGATTTCTATCCGTGCTCCTTCTTCGAGTTTTATAGATCCCCACTCGGATTTCGGAACAACGTCATCGTTCAGGGCTATTGCAACGCCTTTATCTTCTTTCGAGATCCGTTTTGTTTTGAGGAAGTCCTCAAGCGTTATGTTGTTATCAACAGTTTCCTGTTCACCGTTTACGTATATTTTCATAATCGAATCAATCCTAAAGTAAAAAACAATCACCTAAACCTTAACAAAGAGAAGGGTTTAATGAGTTCAGATGGTTTGTCGTTCAGAATAATTCCGGCCATTTCGTATGCCGTTACCGGTGTCAGCAATATGCCGTGTCGATAGTGACCGGTTGCAATATATAATCCTTTTACCGGCGTATCGCTGATGATCGGCTCATTATCGCGGCTTGAGGGTCTGAACCCCACATTGATCTCTTCAAGCGGCAGATCGTAAATGCCGGGGACCGCTTCCCACGCCTCTTCGAGAATATACTTCACGCCGCCGGCGGTGGGGAACGTTTCGAAACCTTTCTCTTCTACCGTCGCCCCGACGATCAATCGTCCGTCTTTCTTCGGCGCAAAATAAACTTTCGGTGAGCGCAACACCTTTTGCAGGGTGAACTCTTTTGTCATGCGCAATGTCAGTATCTGTCCTTTCACGGGACGTACCGGCGGCCGGACATTGTCGGGCAATCCCTTCATTTCCCGTGCCCAGGCTCCGTTTGCCAGAACTACCCTTTTTATCGTCTTCTCCTCACCATTGATGGTAATGCCGGAAATTGAATCATTGGTTACTGAGACGGACTCTACGGGTGTATGTTCATGTATCGTCCCGCCCCGTTTTTTCACTGCCTCGATCAATGCAAGGATAAGGTTCCGGTTGTCGACCTGGTAATCGTTCGGAATCCAGACTGCCGATTTTATGGCAGGGGAAAGTTCGGGTTCCCGTTCCCGGGCTTCGGAGCCGGTAAGCCATTCGACCGGCAGTTCGATCTTCTTCCTGAATTCATATAGCCGCCGCAGTTGTTCCGCCTGATCGCGGTCGACGGCGATCATCATTGTTCCTTCGGTTCTGAAGTCGATATCGATGCCGGAATCCTCTTTCAACTCTTCTGCAAATTTCGGGAATTGCTTGATGCTCTCGAGGTTCAGGTTCAGCAACTCCATTTCTTCGAACCCTGCCTCCGACACCGGTGCGAGCATACCCGCCGATACCCAGCTCGCTGCTCTCCCTGCTTTGTTGCTATCGTATATTTCAACCTGTTGTCCGTTCCTGAGCAACTGCCAGCCGATCGAAAGACCGATTACACCGCCGCCGATAATCGCTATAGTGTCATTGTTCATATTATTCAAATATATCCAGTTGTTTGTTGCCGCTTCGTTTAAAAATATTTGTATCGAGATTGATTCTCGCCGTATTTAAACCGAGCCGGTTAACCGAAGTTGTAAAAAGCTGTTCTATGTTTTGTGCAATTTTACCGGTTCCTTTTAATCGCTGTCCGAACACCGAACAGCTCAACTCGCCGTCGCGTACCTGTTTGATGCGGTTTATTACTTTGTTTGCTTTCAGCGGATAGGTACGCTGTATCCAATCTGTAAAGAGATCCTTCACCTGATAGGGAAGCCGCAGCATAATATATCCTGCAGACAGCGCGCCCGCATCTTTTGCATTTCTTAATATAATGGGAATTTCTTCATCATTCAAACCGGGAATTACCGGTGCCACATTCACGCCGACCGGTATGTTGTTCTTCGCAAGCATTTCTATTGCCTCAATCCGCCGGTGCGGTGCGGAAGTTCGCGGCTCCATTGTCTTTGCAAGCTCAGGATCCATCGTGGTGATACTGATCATCACAACGGTGAGATTATCTTTTGCGAGATCGGCCAGGATATCGACGTCGCGTGTTACCAGAAAGTTCTTGGTAATGACCGAGACGGGATTCCGGTATTCACGAAATACCTCAAGACACCGGCGGGTGATCTTCAACCTGCGTTCGACCGGCTGATAGCAATCGGTATTGCCGGAGAGACAGACCACCTGCGGCTGCCAAGACCGTGATGAAAACTGTTTCCGAAGAAGATCTGCAGCATTTTCCTTAACCATGACACGGGTTTCGAAATCCAGTCCCGATGAAAAGCCCAGATACTCATGCGACGGACGTGCATAGCAGTAAATACAGCCGTGCTCACATCCCCGGTACGGATTGATACTGTAGTTGAACGGCAGGTCGGGACTCTCGTTTTTTGCCAGGATGGACTTGCTTTCATCAAGCAGAAACCGGGTGGGGATCGTGCGTTCCTCACCCTCCTCGCCGGTGAGGTATTCATCCGGCTCGATATGCAGCGTTTCGAACCTGTTTGCGGGATTCGATCCCGAAGCCCGGCCTTTTGTTTTAATCATAATTACTATCTATTTTACAAAATTTTTCTTTAATTTCAACTATATGGTTTATCAGATACTTGCTGAAATAGTTCTCGGCATCCATTTTCTGTTCATTATCTATGTGGTACTCTGTGCGCTGCTGGTATTGAAGTGGAACTGGACTGTTTTCATTCACATACCGGCGGCAGCCTGGGGAGCACTCATTATGTTCATGGGATGGATTTGTCCGCTCACGCCGCTTGAGAACCGGCTGCGACGCCTTGCGGGCGATGAGGGTTACAGGGAAAGCTTTATCGAGCACTATATCATGTCCATCGTTTACCCGGAAGCGCTGACACGGGAT
Organism: Ignavibacteriales bacterium; assembly: GCA_003568415.1. GTDB lineage: Bacteria > Bacteroidota > Ignavibacteria > T3Sed10-11 > T3Sed10-11 > T3Sed10-11. The sequence continues at coordinate 2,288 of PWXV01000007.1, read as the reverse complement.
CTGCAGATCTATCTCGGTATAGCGGTCGTGTTGATCAATGTGGTATTGTATGCGATTGTGATAGCAAGGAGACGGCGGAAATAAGTATTTGAAAATGCTGAATAATCATTTTGTATAATAAAGTTCATATCTATCGAGGTCTCCATGGAAATTGAAATTATTTTATTGTTGATCATAGTACCCGCATTAATAGTGTGGATATACAAAACCATCCAGCAAATAAAACTGAAGAAAGAAATTAAACGCCTGAAGGAACACCTGCACACAAAAATGGAGATCGATGCGGAGGGCAACGCCAGATTGAAAGCAGAGCTCGAGGATTTGAAAAAACAGAATGAAAACCTTCGTATCACTAACCATACCCTGCAGAATAAACCGGGCAGGAGGGAGTTATTGCTTTTACATATATATGATAAAGCCGTCAATGAATTGATCGCAAAGAATCCCTCTGTAGCACCGGCGTGGGAGGATCTCTACCAAAAAGCCGAACAGGAATTACATGAAATTGAAAGCGGTTTTAAAGCATATGTATCTCGTATGTTCCGTAAATCCCCCTCCGCTGAATTATCGTCTGCGACGAGGCAGTTGCTGGATAGGGAGAAAGATAAGGGTTCGGGTGAGTAATGATTTGGTGTGCTGAAGCTCGTTTCAGCTTTGGAATTCGTTCTGCAGAGAAGTTGGATTAGTAGCAGGGAAGGTGTTGTATTGTGGGAAGTTTGTGCTTAAAGTTGGAAGTCTGTGCAAGTTAGATACCAAAGCGGCGGCAAGCTACCACAGTCCAAAGAAAAGGGCTTTAGATTTAATTTATTTCGCAATTATTGGCATTTTCGAAATAAATCGTTATTTTTAAAAAACAGGCAAAAGCAGCGTTACCGGCAGGGAGCTATTACGATCGAAATATTCATTATTCTAAAAATTGTGCCGGTATTTATAATGCCTCCGTTCATTTTACCGGAAAGGTTATCGCAGTGACCCCGGAACAACAGGCACGGGAAACAATTGACGAGAAACTCCGGCAAGCCGGCTGGTCTGTTCAGGATTATAATTCTTTTAATCCCTCCGCAAACCCAGGTGTCGCTGTATGTGAATACCCCACTGATACGGGCACCGCAGATTATGTTCTCTTCATCGACCGCAAGCCTGCGGGTATAATAGAAGCGAAGAAAGAAGGTCACACACTCAGCCAGGTTCATGATCAGACAAAGCGTTACGCATCGGGGAAATTGAAATACATTATCAAGCAGCAGGAACTTCCGTTCCGGTATGAATCAACCGGTGCCGAGACGTATTTTACCGATGCACGCGATCCCGCCCCGCGTCAGCGTGAGATATTCAGCTTTCACCGTCCCGAAACATTGCACGATCTTTTAAAACACGAAGACTCACTCCGTGCCCGGCTGCAGAAAATGCCGCCGCTCAATAGCGAAGGACTTCGGCACTGTCAGAAAGTAGCAATTCAAAACCTCGAACGTTCGTTTGCACAAAACCGTCCGCGCGCTCTCGTGCAAATGGCAACCGGTGCCGGAAAAACATATACCGCGATCACATCGGTATACCGGCTTCTGAAATTTACCGGTGCCCGGCGAATTCTCTTTCTCGTCGATACACGGAATCTCGGCAAACAGGCGGAACAGGAATTCCGTGCTTACAAACCGGTTGACGATAAGCGGCTTTTCCCGGAATTGTATAACGTTCAACGTCTCCAATCGAATTTTATCGACACGTCGTCGCAGGTATGCATCAGTACCATACAGCGTATGTATTCCATTCTGAAAGGAAAGGAACTCGACGAAACGCTTGAAGATGCATCGCTTTATGAGAATAAGATTGTCGACAAACCCGTCGATGTTTCATACAATCCCGACGTTCCCGTCGAGATGTTCGACTTTATCATCATCGACGAGTGTCACCGCTCGATCTATAATCTGTGGAAACAGGTGCTCGATTATTTTGATGCGTTTATGATTGGCCTCACCGCAACACCCGATAAGCGGACTTTTGCTTTCTTTAACGAGAATGTTGTGAGTGAATACACGTTGAAAGAATCCATCGGAGATAAAGTTAATGTCGGATATGATGTTTATACAATCGAGACCAAAATTACAAAACATGGTGAAAAAATAAAAGCAAAACAATTAGTCGGGCTGCGTAATAAAATGACGCGGGAGAAAGCGTGGCGATATCTTGAAGATGAGATACAATATGAAGGAAAACAGTTGGATAAGGATATCGTTAATTACAGTCAAATCAGGAATGTCATTAAGGAATATAAACGGGTTCTGAGAACT
>PWXV01000096.1 GCA_003568415.1 Ignavibacteriales bacterium | reverse complement strand
CATCGACTTCGTGGCACTCATAGGAATATCATATGCCCGTTCACCGAATACCCGCTTCATCGCAAGCGTCTCGAGCTTATCGTTCAGCTTTGTCGAGGTGCCGTGAAGGTTCACATAGTCAACCTCATCTTTATCGGTACCGGCATCGGCAAGAGCAAGCTCAACCGAACGGGCAGATTCAACGGCGTCTCCCTTGATCTGGACACGGTGATATGCATCGCATGTCGATCCGTAACCGGCAATTTCGGCAATCGGCTTTACACCACGTTGCTGTGCATATTCTTCGTCTTCAAGTACCAGAATCCATGCACCTTCACTTAACACAAATCCTTCGCGGTCAATATTGAAAGGGCGCGACGCATTCTCCGGAGTATCGTTGAACGATGCCGGCATCGCCCGCATGAAGCAGTAGCCTGCCATTAAACCGCGGGTAATGCACGCATCGGCACCTCCGGTTATGATCTGTTTGCTTCTGCCGCTTCGTATCCTGTCCAGTGCGTAGCCGATCGCATCGGTCGAGCTTGTGCAACCATTTGAAAATGCATGGCTTAAACCGCGGAAACCGTACCGGATCGATATCTCTGACGGCAACATACCGACGATTCCGGACGGTATCGCATATGGATTCGCCCGGTCAATGTTGCCGGTAAAATAGTGCTCATATTGCTGCTCGCCAAACTCAATTCCGCCGCCCGCCGTACCGATCATCACGTCGATTCCGCGAAGATCATCTTCGGTAAATGAATCGAGATCATAGTGTGCCGATTGCAGCGCCTCTTCGACGGAAAGCCATGTCATCGGAACTACTGGTGAAAGGCGTTTTTTATCCAACCGGTTTTCGATATATTTTTCATGATCAAAATCCGGCACATCACCAACCACATGACAATTGATCAATTCATCAGGTTCAAACTTCTCAATTTTTCGAATTCCGCTTCTTCCATTTTGCAGGCCATCACTGAACTTTTTGACCCCTACCCCGAACGGTGTTACGCATCCTATCCCGGTAACGACTGCTTTTCTCATTGTGTAACTCCCTAGTGTGTTTAAATACTGAGTCTATGACGCGCGGAAACCAGCCGGTAAACCGCTCCGCAATACTTCGTGTCACACCTCCCGCTATAAAGCGGTAAACAATATGACTCACTGCAATTTGCTTCCTGAATTCTCTTTTCCACATCTTGTTGAAATGTTTTCCCGCCTGCACACGATTCCCGTTATGTTTAAAGTTAGCATCTATATCTTCAGCACATAAAATCCCGCTTTTTAATGCCATCGTTATGCCATTGCCGCAGTACGGATGAATCGATCCCGCAGTATCACCGATACAGAAAACCTCATCGTATTTCGGACGTCGTATTCCAAAGTTAAGATTGGAGCAGGTCAGGTAAGCCGATCGATTACTCATTGTATTAAGCCGTTCGCCGAGGAGCGGACTATTCGCAGACAGAGAAGACAATACCCGTTCGAAACTCCCATTGTGTTTTTTAATTATATCGGCATGTAATAATCCGCATACATTCACACGCTCATTTTCAACTGCACCGATACCGACATATCCAAACGGTGTAAAAAATAATTCAACCGCATTCCTGATACCCGGAGTATCAGCATGAAATTTAAATGCAACAGATGATCTTCGGCCGGAACCAATACTATTATCTACAAAGAGAGATTCGCTTCCTGATTTTGCACCGGTCGCAGCAATAACATATACAGGTTTAATCGTATGCTCTTCACCGGTCCTCCGATTCAGAGCTCGTATCTCCACCGATTTGTATGCCGCCCGCATGTCAGTCACCTCAAATCCGCGCATCACCGATACACCTTTTTGTTCAGCTGCGCCCAGCAGCATTGCATCAAACCGTATACGTGATAGTCCATAGGCGCTTGTATCGAATTTTCTTCTAACAGGTTTCCCGTTGATCGATACTATTACTTTATTAATATCTGCAGGTTGATTAGAGAAAAACTTCTGCCTGACTCCCATTGCATCTAAAAATGAAAGAGATCCGGGGGAGAAAAATTCGCCGCAGATTTTATTTTCCACCGTATACATCTTTTCAATAAGGGCAACTGAATATCCCATCTCCGCAAGTACAATTCCCGCAGATGATCCTGCCGGTCCCCCTCCGACAATTACAACATCATAGTGCTGATTATTCATTATTCTTCCGTATGATCAATCCAAAACGAAATGACCAGTGTTTCTTTAATGTATAGTGATCAAAATGCGACTGTTCCAGTAGCGTGCGTAATTCCGGTAATGAAAACGCACGCCGTAAAGATACTTCGCCGTCATACTGCGTTATATGGCTGCGAGTAATTACCGGTGCGAACAGTTTAAAAAATAATAGCGGTACTCTGTGTCTCAACAGATCATTAATCACCACAGCTCTGCTTGATACGCGGTACATTTCGTTAAGCAACCGATCTGCTCGATTATAAAAATGATGAAGAACGAGATTAGATATAACAAAATCAAATGCATTATCGTGAAAAGGCATCTGAAAGGCATCAGAAACAACGAGATGCAGCCTGTCGATATTTCCGTGATTCTTTTTTGCCAAATCTAAAAATCGATGTTGTAAATCCAGTCCGGTTATCGACACGTTGTTGTGTATCTTTTGTGCTTCCCGCAGTACCTCAACGGTCAAATCGGATGAACCGGTTCCGACATCCAATATGCGCAGTTTCTCTCCTGAAGGATTTTCCCGGATCAGCGTATAGAGCGATTTCCTGTATACCCCGACACCGCCAAGGTAACGGTTAATGCGATGCAAGTCATTGAAACTTTCTTTCACATCTTTTATGGCTACGTCGTTCCGATCGAGCTTTTCCTCTTTCTCGACTCTTTTTGGAATCAGGATATCAGTTACATTCATATATCTCGTTCGAAGTTGTTGTTTTCAAACACCTCATATGCAAACGGGGTTCCGGTCAGAATTTTTTATGATATTCGCTGGTAAAAATTAGTTGTGTTTTTCAACCGTACTTCCTATATTCCCAAAACCCGCAAGTCGCTCTACAACCATCACAATATGGAGGATATACTCATGCAGCAGCAACCCACCGTACCCGGACAGTATCAACAGAAAGAAATTACCATCGGCGAATGGATGATTACACTACTCATCGCTGCTATTCCGCTGGTCGGTTTTATTATGCTTTTTGTGTGGGGATTCGGGCAGGGGACGCATCCGAGTAAGGCGAATTGGGCGAAGGCAACGTTGATATGGCTTGCTATACTTATTGCTTTTTACATTATTTTATTTATGATATTCGGGTTGGCAATGCTGTCATCGCGGTAGTATACCAAAAAGCCCCGCAGATTACGCGGGGCTTTTTAATGTCTGTGAAACTATTTCACCAACAGCATCGAATTCATCCTCACAAAAGAATTTGCCCCGTCATGCACCGGTACTGCCTCCAGCCGGTAGAAATACATACCCGATGCGTGGTTTGCATGCCACGTCGCTTCATAGAATCGGGTATCCTGGATTTCATCCACCAGCAACGCAACACGCTGACCGAGCATATTAAAAACTTCCAGACGAACATGACTTAATTCGGGTATTGAATAGCGAATTACCGTCGACGGATTGAACGGATTCGGATAGTTCTGGTACAGAACATACTCCTCCGGTCGACCTGCCAGATCATCGGATGCAATCACGCTCGTCGGCAGCGAACCCGTTGCCACTTCGACTGCACCCGCCCATATTCCATCTACCAATGTAACACGGTCCGAGCCATCAAGCGCCGAACGATACAGGCCATTTTCATCGGCGAAGTATAAATAACCTCCGGTATGATCCAATGACAGGCTTCGCGTATTATTCAAATCTTCATGAAGAATCTCATCTTCTGTGCCATCTAAATTCGCCCGTTTGATTACATTTCCGCCTGCACTTGCCCAGTAAACCTTCTCCCCTTCCAGGTCAAGTTTGATCTCGGTAATGACAAGTTGTTGTCCCGAAAGAATCGTCTCCCATTCCTCTCCATCCAGGTCTGATCGATAAATATCGGTTCGTGTCCGGTCAGACCAATAGATATACCCGTTCTCTACATCGAGATCTATTGCATAGGGTACATACATAGCGCTCTCAAATACATCCTCGCTTTCCGAGCCATCGAGATTAACCCTTCCTATACGATAATCACTGAAACCTTCATACGTGAAGTAGAGTTTATTGGCAACAGGATCCAGTGCAAGATCGTTAATGTTGAGATAATCCGGCTTACTTACTATCTCCTCAGCAAGCGTGCCGTCTGTTGAGGAACGGAAAATGCTGCGGGTAGTGGTGCTCCAGTACAGCATATCATTTTCAGTATCGACGATTATATGGTTGGGTACATCTACTCTTGGAAGCGCGAATCCCGATTCCTGAGAGCTGCTGTTCATGCTGAATAGATCGTGCCTGTTTACCTGTGACCAATACAGACTCTCCCGCGCAGCATCATACACCATATTGATAACGGTATTACCGAGTCCAAACGTTGTAAATGCTCCATTTCCTGTACCATCATAATTAACACGATACACGCCGCGCGGCGACGATGCAGAAGAGGTATAATAGATATGGTTGTTTACCGGATCGATGGTGATATCAAGTGCAACGGATCGTGAAATACCGGAGAGAACAGTCTGCATATCACCGCCATCAAGATTTATACTGTAAATGAATGAATCACCTGTATGGATTCCAGTGTCTATCCAGAAGATACGTTCATTCTGGGAGTCGACCGCCAACCCTCTTGCTGACCATAATCCATCGTCTCTGTTTACAACTACCTCACGGCTTGTTCCGTCGTAGTTCATACGTTCGATATTATCGGAATTACTCCAATACACCATTTCATTTTCCGGATCGAGTGCGATAGCAAGCGGCAGACTAAGGTCTGATACTAACTCGATACTATTGGAGCCGTCAAGATCGGCCCGCATCACATGATTGTGACCGGAATCGGTCCAGAACATATATCCTGCGTCGCTGTCGACGGCAATTCGTTCCGGTGTATGCATGCCGGTATTAATCAACACACTATAATCCCCGCCTCCGATACGTGCACGATTGATAGACTTTGTTCCGAATTCAACATACCGGATCCAATAGATATATCCATTTTCGCGGTCGAGTGTAACACCTGCAGGACTATCTACATTCATCAAAATGATACTCGCATTGTTTCCGTCTGTATCAGACTTTATAATGGAAACGTCATGCCTGTTTACCCAATACAAAACCGATTGCTCTTCTTCGTTGCCGGCCAATATCGAATTTTCTCCGGAAGAATAAAGCAACTGGTGAGTCAAACAGAAAAAGAAAAAGATGTAAATAACTATTTTAAACGAATGCATAAGCAGAATCCTTATAAATGATAGATGATGATTATTTATTTTAGATGTAATGTGCTTAAATTATATCTCATATTACCGTACCAGCAGCATCGAATTTATTCTCACAAACGGATTCCCTCCATCCTGTACCGGTACTGCCTCCAACCGGTAGAAATACATTCCCGATGCGTGATTTGAGTGCCAGGTTGTTTCGTACAAACTTGCATCAAGAATATCATCCACCAAAACATCGACGCGCTGCCCGACCATGTTGTATATCTCCAATCTGACGCGGCTTTGTTCCGGGATCGCATACCGGATAGTCGTGGAAGGATTAAACGGGTTCGGATAGTTTTGCAGCAACGCAAATTCTTCCGGAAGTTCTGCATCCGTCATTTTAACATTTGTCAATGTTGAAGTGAATGATCGTACTTCCGACCATCCATATGTACCGGCATCATTCAATGAGCTCACCCGCCAGTACAACTCGGTTGCCGCCGGTAAATTTTCAACGAATATCGATGCTATCGTAAGAGTGTCGATATCAACTACAACCTGAGTAAAATCTGCATCTTCGGAAATCTGCAGACGATAATGAGCTGCCCGTTCAATACTTTCCCACTCGAAATTAACGGACAAATTTACATCGGATATGTCATTTTCAGGAGAAATAAGGGCGGGTATTCGAGGCGGGTCGTACCAGCGTGCCGCTCGAGCTGAAGCCATACTACCCGCTTCAGTGAAATCACCACCAATATATAGTGCATGTTCATGATCAGAAAGGGCATATACAGAGCCGGACGCGCCACCTCCTAATGGTTGCCATTCTTCACCACTCCATCGTGCAAGACCGTTTGCCTGCGTACCACCGGCTTGTGAGAATATACCACCGGTTATTAATTCACCATCAAAAACTGATAGAGTGTAAACGCCACTATTAAAACCATCTCCGATCGGTTCCCAGGTAGTACCGTTCCAGCGTGCAATGCGATTCAATACAGTGCCGTTACTTTCTGTAAAGAATCCCCCTGCAATTAAATCGCCCTCAAATATTGTTAAAGCCCTGACCTGGCCATTCAAACCGTCACCAAGCGGCTGCCATTCAGTACCCGTCCAGCGTGCTATTCCGGATAGAGGTAAGCCATTACTTTCGGCAAATGCACCGCCCGCTATAAGATGACCATCATATTCTACTAATGAAAATACCATCCCATTTAAACCTTCAGCCAATGGCTGCCAGGAAGTGCCATTCCACATAGAGACCCTGTTTATTTCATTTGTACCGATCTCAGTAAAGCTTCCCCCTGCATAGAGGTTGCCGTCATATGCATATACGGCATACACAAAATTATTGAACGGACTGCCAACCTGACTCCAGGTAATTCCATCCCAACGCAAAACGTGAGTATTGAATATATTAAATGGATTTACTCCGCCAACTATTAAATCGTCTTCAAAAGTTTCAAAATCATACACAAGTACACCCGGGTAATTATCACCTATAGTCTGCCATTCATTATCTTGTTTTAATGCAATTCGATCGGCAGGGACATCTCCGGCAAGCGTAAATGATCCTCCTGCAATCAGATTGCCATTATATGATGTTAAAGCTTCGATCCTGTTATTAAATCCGAGGCCGCCGGTGGTAAATTGACCCGGATACTCCCATCCTGATTCAAGTAAAATCGCCGCATAGCGCAATGGTGAATTAGGAGAGAAAAAACCACCCCCGATAAACAGTTGGTCATTAAATGAAGTTATCGTCATCACAGCAGTTGGAGTATCATCGAACACACCAACTTCATTATCGATTGACTGCCACTCACCATTCACAAGACGTGCGATTTTTCGTAATGGAGTAGTATCACTCTCGATAAATACCCCACCGGCGTAAAGAGTAGTGTCAATTAATTCCAATGTCCAGACTGTATTATTAAAACCGGCGGTAAAATTAATCCATGCCTCTCCATCCCATTGTGCCATACGATTAAGGGATACTCCGTTGCTTTCGGCAAATTGTCCACCGGCAATTAATTCACCATCATATTCGATCAATGCAAAAACATTGGAGTTAAAACCGGCACCGAGCGGGCTCCATTCATTTCCATCCCACCGTGCTATTCGATTTAATGGCAATCCATTGCTTTCAGTAAACTGACCACCAGCTATTAGATCACCATTATATTCCAGTAAATTCCGCACCGGGAAATTAAATCCATCGCCGAGCGGCTGCCAGTTTGTACCATCCCATCTGGCTATTCTGTTTAATGCTCCCGGCGATCCGAGGTTTGAGGAAAAAGATCCGGCTGCTATAAGGTCACCATCGTAGACTATAATTGATAAAACATTTGTATTAAATTGTCCGCCTATCTGCTGAAGTTGGTCTCCGTCATAAGCGTATACAATTCGTGTCGTAGCAATGTATAGGGTATCATTGTGCACTATCATTTTGAAAACTGACGCAGGAAGATCTATAGGTACTGCATGCCAATCTGCCCCATCCCACCGTGCAAGATATTTATAATCGGTATCTCCGTTAAATGCTGTAAAAGAACCTCCTGTATACAACTCTCCCTGATATATCACCGATGTTTGAACCCCACCATCAAAACCACCAAAGAAAAACCGGTCACTATAAAAGGTATCGTCGGCTATCAAAACATCTAAATGCGTACACAACAGAACCACAACGAAATACATACTGTAGCAACGTCGATAACAAGACATATGAAATACTCCCTGATTTATGATAAAGTATTATTTGAATCTAAATGATTCCGCAATTATTCGAACTGCATCGTCATGTTCCTGTACGTTCGTCGTATAACTTGCTCCCAATGTCATAACCCCCGATTGAACGCCGTATGCCTGCCCGTCGTGATGGAAAAACACTATCCGGTTTCTTGTTCCCATCCCGTCTCCTGACATAAAATATTCCACGATTCTTCCTTCAAATCCTCCCATTGAGGTAGGGTCACATTCTATCGAAACGGTGACCTCACCATTCAGCATACGCGCCAGTTGTTTTCCACCATTTACAATCTGCCCGCACCATTCATCGGTTGACATAGAATAATCGTCAAAAGAGAATACGCGGATATTTTCCGAGGCTTCACCTCGGGTGACTCCTATAGCATTCGCTGATTGTCCTTCTCCCGGCGAGGTATCCACCAAATTTATCCTGCCTGTTTCGGGATCGGGCACGGGTGGACTTATGAGAAGTTCGATGGTCCGCCATTCGTCCGGGACATCGAATACGAACGGAACCCTGGCAAATAGAGATTCTTCCCCTTCCTGAGACATACTTTCTGCTTGTGGAATAATAAACAGACATACGAATAACACTGCATATACACAGATATACTGTACCATTGTTTAGTACTCCTGCTAACTTTTAGAAAAAAGCGTTAGTTAGATGTAAAACATAAAACAATCTGGTGTGAGGACGGCAAATCACACCCTTTCAAGCAATTACAGCCGGAATGTCGCAAATTAAATGTCTGTGTAGGGTACATCTACTTATATGCAGGTATTGTGAGATAATGGAAAAATTGGTGAGATAATTTTTACTTGTTAGATTTCGCCATTTTTTCTATATTACCACATATGATCTTTCCCGGTTTTTCATACCAATTGTTGTATTTTCACAAAAACACCTTATAATGGAGGCTTTAATGCATATTCGAATATTACTGGCATCGCTGGCAATACTGCTGTTCAGCGCCATGCCTGCGTCATCCAATGATGCGGTATTCCCCTTCCCGGTACATACAGCCGAGCTGGATAACGGTTTACAGATCGTATCCATACCGTTTGATAGTCCGGGTATTATTGCATATTACACCGTTGTGCGAACCGGTTCACGAAATGAGGTCGAGGAAGGCCTCAGCGGCTTCGCGCACTTTTTTGAACATATGATGTTCCGCGGTACTGAGCAGTACTCAGCCGATGAATATAATGAAGTGCTGAAGCGCCTCGGCGCCGATCACAACGCGTTTACCACCGACGACTGGACAGGATATCATATCGTAGCAAACGCCGATGCCCTTGAAAAGATTGTCGAAATTGAATCTGACCGGTTTCAGAATCTCAAATACTCGGTAGAGGATTTTAAAACCGAGGCGGGAGCGATTCTCGGTGAGTACAATATGAATGCCGCAAACCCGATCAGGCAGATGTTCGAACGCATCCGCGAGATGGCATTTAACGAACACACCTATGGACATACAACACTCGGTTATCTTGAAGACATAAAAGATATGCCGAATCAATTCGATTACAGTTTAACATTCTTCGATCGATACTACCGTCCCGAATATTGCACCGTTGTTGTTGCCGGTG
>PWXV01000020.1 GCA_003568415.1 Ignavibacteriales bacterium | reverse complement strand
TGGCGCAATCAGCGTCGGTCGTTGATCATCCTCGGATCGATCATCGTCGGTATGGCGATTATCGTCTTTATTGATGCGCTCGTCGTGGCGTTTTTAAACCAGACATTTGAGAATCAGATCGGGTCGCATACGGCACATATTCAGATCAATCGTGAGGGATTCAACGACAATAAAACAGTGCAAAAATATTTGCCCGATACTGACAAGGTAGAATCGCTCCTGGACGATAATCCGGATGTTGCACACTATAGTAGACGGGTTATAACGTTTGGTTTGCTGAACAGTGCATACAACTCATCGGGTATTTCTATTATCGGTATTATCCCGGATGAAGAGCAATATATTACTACCATTAAACAATATATTGTCGAAGGTCGGTATTTTGAGGGAGGATTAAACGAGATTGTTATGAGCAGACGGACAGCCGAAACATTACAGGTAGGACTTGGCGATCGAATTGTTGGTATGGCGAGCACACTTGAGGGAGATGTCGGGGCGGAAATGTTCAGAGTGGTTGGTTTGTATCAAACCGTATCATCCGGTTTTGATAAAATGCACGCCTACGTGCCGATGGCAACGGCACAACAAATGCTCGATCTCGGTGAAAATGTTTCGCAGTTTGCTTTAATTGCATCAGACCTTGATGCTGTTCCAAACTTGCGTGCGATGCTTCAGTCATCACTCGGCAATGACTTTGAAGTGCTCAGTTATGCAGAGATAATGCCGCTTCTTATAACCATGATTGATATGTCTCAGCAATCGATGATATTCATCTATGGTATTATCGGGATAGCAATGATTTTCGGGATCATAAATGCACTTTTAATGTCGATCTTCGAACGTATCCAGGAATTCGGGGTTGTTATGTCAATCGGGATGAATAACAGCCGAATCTTTCTGATGATCATGTTCGAGGCAATTTTTCTCGGAATTATTGGCATTATCGGAGGTGCGATTATCGGGGGCGGTATAACATTGCATTTACAAAATGCTGGCATGAACCTCGGCGCGTTTTCAGAAGGACTTGCAGCGTGGGGGATCGGTGCTGTAATTTATCCGGAGTTAAATATTGCCGTTATCTTCAGGGCAGTGTTTGTAATCCTTATTACGTGTATACTTGCATCAATCTGGCCTGCGGTAAAAGCAATCAGGCTTAAGCCGGTCGAAGCAATGAGATATGTATGATGTAGGTTGATAGTATTATCTAATAATTAATTGATTAAAAATGAAAACAGAAATTATAAAAACTAAAGACCTGGACAAAATTTATCAGGATAACGGTGTTCCGGTACAGGCACTGAAGAACATTAATTTTTTAGTGACTCAAGGGGATTTCACCGTGCTTGCCGGGCCATCCGGCTCCGGAAAGACTACATTGCTCAACCTCATCGGCGCCCTCGATTCTCCGACCGCCGGTAATGTATTCTTCGAAGGAGTGGATATAAGTAAAAAGAAACCGAGAGAATTATCATCGCTCCGGTTACATAAGCTCGGTTTTATCTTTCAGGCATATAACCTGATTCCTGTTCTCACGGCAATTGAGAATATTGAGTTTTCGATGATGCTTGCGGGTATCTCTGAAAAAGAACGCCGCGAACGTGCGCTTAAAGTGATGGCTGATCTCGGGATTCGCGAGCTTGCAGATAAAAGGCCGAACGAAATGTCCGGGGGACAGCAGCAACGCGTTGCCGTTGCTCGTGCACTCGTGAACAATCCGATGGTAATACTTGCCGATGAGCCGACTGCAAATTTGGATTCGAAAACCGGATCGATACTTCTCGACATTATGCAGCAAATGAACGAGGAAAGAAATATTACCTTTGTCTTCTCATCTCACGACCCGCAGGTGATCGAACGGGGTAAGCGGTTGGTATTATTACACGATGGAATGATCGAATCGGTCAGTGATCAACCGGAAGTTAAATAACACCAAAAATGAATTTATAGCTGGATGGTAGAATTCATATGAATTTTATTGTATTTTGTCGTTTGCGACAGTTGAAAGTCAAATAGGAATATTATTTATGAGTTCCCTCTCGAAAATTCTGACAATATTCGTGATTGTTGTTATTATCCTTTTCCTAATCGGTTTGGGCGGTTTCTGGTATACACCCGAAAGTTTACCTCCTCATCCCGGAGAAACGCCCCCATTCTCATATGCAGCGTTAAGTGATGAATTAGCACAACCAATTCATAACTACTTAAATGCCACGGTAGGTGATTCTCTTCCGGTAATAGAAACAGCGGTTGTATGGGGAACAGCCCGATTTAAATTACCCGGTTTACTGCCCATCTGGATGCCTGTCCGGTGGAGTGCGTATTATATACCCGGCAAGGAATTTCTCCGCGAGATGGAGATTACCTGGTATGGATTGACATTTCTTCAGGGAAAAGATTCATACATAAACGGGACGGGCAAATTAATCATCGGTGAAGATGTGACTTCCGGTCCGGAAATTGATCAAGGTCAGGTTCTTGCGTTACGGGGTGAAACCGCATTTATGCCTTCAAACTTTGCGCTTGATACAAGTATTACCTGGCGTACAGTTGATGATACAACTATGTGGATGGTATTTCCATTTAACGAGACCTCCGATTCACTGCAGATTACATTTAATCCGCAAACTCATCTTATTGAAAATTTCACAGCACAGCGTTATAAAGAGACGGATGAAATGTCAGGGTGGTGGATTGAATGTCTCGAGTGGCAAACTTTTCATTCCATAAAAATTCCATCGGAATTTTCAGTGACCTGGGAGGATGAAGGTACACCATGGGCGTATTTCACAATTGAAGGAGTGGAATATAATGTGGATATTTCGGATGTGTTGTCAGAGTAAAATTTCTAATTTTTTGACATCAAGGAGGTTATTACTTATTTTTTCACTATATAATTAATTCTATGACTGGGAAATTTTATGGAATCTAAAGATATTAAACCTCACAAAGGCTACATAACGGCCATTTTTTTCCTCATAGCGGTAATGCTTTTTTTGACATATACAGTGTGGAACAGCTACGAGCAGATTGACGACCTTGAAAATCGTGAAGCCCGTCTAGTTGAAGAACGTGATGTTTTGAGAGAACAAATTGAGGAGTTGGAAGCGATGGTTGAAGATGTTGAACCTGAAGAAATTGAGGTTGATGAAGCAGGCCGATCATTGTTATCAAATTTTGAGATAAACCGTCTAAAACGACAGGGGCTGGACGATCCTGTGAACGATATTACCAAAGATCTTCTCTCACGCAATGATCTTATTCCGTATGATGGTGTCCTCGGCGGAACAATGAGTTTTTACGCACCTCAAAATATCCATATTTTGAGTCCTCAGTGGGTGTTCGCTTACTTCGAAGATGGCCATATTAGGGGAGAGATGCTTCTTAAATTCACTATCGATAATGACGGCAATATTAATTGGTCGGTGATCGATTCGTATCTGGATAATTGATTGTTTATGTGACCCTCCTCATAGCAAATCCGGTGCCGGTTTTGTAGATTCCAATAGTGGCTAATATAATCCGGTTTACACAGACATATTTTATAAGGGGGTTGTATTATGACAACACAGCAGACGCATAGACAAAGGGCTACCGGCACTGCGGTTATAGAGCGACAGATTGACCAGGCAGAAACTTTTCTGCAGGCGCTCGAATCAAATTCTCTGCTTGCGCTGAATATTTCATTCAAGCACGAAGTTGAATACGATTATGCAGTGTATGATCAATTATCCGAGGATCTTATTGAACCGGATGTTTTAAAACGGTATTTACGCAGATACCTGCAATACAAATTGCAACAGCTTAAACAGCAAACAGCGCGTGCATAAAATATATTGCCGATAGGGTCTGTATTGCATAACTCCGTATTAGTGTGTAGATTGTAGGAATATATCTATACATTTTTTCGGAATTTTTATGACCAATCTATCAGGCAAAACAGCTCTAATAACGGGAGGATCGCGCGGTATCGGCAGCGCTATAGTTCGACTTTTCCACGAAACCGGCGCCCGAATTGTATTTACCTATCGTAATTCCAGATCATCAGCAAATAATTTAACGGCCGAATTACGTCAAAAAACCAAAGAAGAAGTAATTCCAGTACAGGCGGATTGTGCAAATCCCGATGCAGTGCGTTCTCTTGTCAAGACCACAATTGAACAATTCGGCAGGATCGATATATTTGTTCATAATGCGGGAATATGGACAGAAGGCACGATTGACTCGATGGATAAAAGTATGTGGGAAGAAACTATTCAAACCAATCTGAATTCTGCATTTTATCTTTGCCATGAAATCACCCCTTTTATGAAAAAACAACGAAGTGGAAGAATTATATTTATATCCTCTACAGCAGGCCAACGTGGTGAGGCGAACCATTCGCATTATGCAGCCAGCAAAGGGGGAATTATATCGCTTACGAAATCGCTTGCCGATGAACTCGGTCCGTTCGGAATTCGCACAAACTGCGTTGCACCGGGATGGGTGCAAACCGATATGACCGGGGATGTATTCAGCGATGCTGATTTTTTGCAAAAAGTTGAGCAAAACAATCCGTTACGCTATGTACCTCAACCGGAAGAGATAGCGGGTCCTGTTCTTTTCCTTGCATCTGATTTAGCATTATACGTTAACGGCGAAATATTAAATGTAAACGGTGGGAGTGTACTCTGTGGGTGAACATCCTGATTGCACGCTCATTGAGTATACGACGACTATCCGGGCACGTAAAGAAGATGTTTTTCAATTCCATATCAGGTTTGAAAATATCAAAAAAATTATTCCGCCATACCCCGTTATTCGTATACTTGACGCGCCGGAAATATTACAAAAAGATGAGACCTTTTCTGTCGGTTTGTTTTTTTTGCCTCTCATTGGTCTATTCTGGGAATCCCGCGTAGTTGAATATGAGGAAAACAGTCGATTTGTTGATAAACAGATTTCTATTGCACCTTTTAAATTTTGGACACATGAACACATTTTTGAACAAGATAGAGAGTTTTGCGAGATAACAGATCGTGTGCTTTATAAACATCACTTCGGGATATTCGGGAAAATCTTTGATTACTTGTTTTTTCGGCATTCAATGCGATTATTTTTTTATTACCGGTCTATACGACTGAAAAAGATCCTTTCGCACAATACTATATAAATTCGTATAATTATATAGCAAAAATATTTTTTGCTTTTTTTCCGCATTTCCTTGCAAATTCCTTGCTCTAAAGCTAAATTTTGCTATATTTATACCAGATATATTCTTATACGCTTATCTTAATACACTACAGGAACTCATGCCTGATAAACGCACATTTTTAAGAGGCGATCAAATTCGCCCCGATCCAATCCCGAAGAATGTAAAAATAGAAACGCTTGTTGATACATTTTTTCAGGCATACAATGCGGGGCGTATTCGTGAAGCGGCACATTTGTATACAAAAAAAATGTTACAACCTGATGTAACTGTGGGATTGAGCATTACAGGCGCATTAACTCCTGCGGGGCTTGGTGGTTCTTGTGTTGTACCATTGATAAAATCAGGATTAGTTGACTGGATAGTAACAACCGGCGCAAATTTGTACCATGATACGCATTTTGCAATTGGCCGTACATTGCATCGCGGGACACCTTTTATCGACGATACACAACTTCGCGATGCCGGTGTAATTCGCATATATGATATATTGTTCGATTACGATGTCTTGCTGAAAACCGATGCGTTTTTCAGGAAAACATTAAGCTCAAAGGAATTCCATCAAAAACGAATGAGTACAGCCGAAATGCACTACCGTTTGGGCAAGTATGTTAAAGAGCGTGAAAAGAAGCTCAAACTAAAGTATAAAAGCATACTATCAACAGCCCATGATGCAGGTGTGCCGATTTATACTTCATCACCCGGCGATAGCTCAATAGGAATGAATATCGCGGAACTGGCGATTAACGAAACAGGGCCGGTTATCGATATGTCTGCCGATGTGAACGAAACAGCGGCAATTGTGTTGAGTACGAAACGGTCAAAGGGAAAGAGTGGTGTATTTATTCTCGGTGGCGGATCACCGAAAAATTTTGTGCTGCAAACAGAACCGCAAATTCAGGAAGTATTGGGCATTGATGAAAAGGGACACGATTATTTTCTTCAAATTACCGACGCACGTCCTGATACGGGTGGTTTATCAGGTGCAACACCGGGTGAAGCGGTGAGCTGGGGTAAAGTTGATCCGCAGCGATTACCCGATGCAGTTGTAGCGTATGTGGATTCAACTATCGCATTTCCGATATTGACTTCATATGCACTGCATAAAGTCGGAAAACGACCTTTAAAAAAATTGTATCATAAGCGACGTGAAATGCTTGATTTGCTGGTAAAGGAATATCATAAGGCACAATCAAAGAAGAAAAAGTAGTCAGTTGTACAATTAACAGGATTGGAGGCTATTAGCCCCGCAATCTTTTAAATCCATAACCAACATTAATAGGAGGTCATTATATGAACAGATTTCAGGAATTGCAGGAATTGGTTGCCAGCTTTGAGAAGGATTTTCAGAAGTTCTACGAAAAAGGCAACAAATCCGCCGGGACCCGCGTACGCAAGGCAATGAACGAGCTTAAACGCAAGGCACAGGAGATCCGCAAAGAGGTCCAGGAAATCAAAGCGGCACAGCAAGCTGAAAAAGAACAAACACCGGGCGGAATGTAAGAAGGTCTGCTACTTCGTAATCGAATAAAGGGAAGGCAAGTTGTCTTCCCTTTTTTTATCTTATATAGTATGGTAAATAAGCCAAATACATGTTCGATTACATTTTACGAGGGAATGCTTCGCCTGCATGGTGAAACTCCACAGCATTTGGCTGAAACGTATTTCCGTACAATGCAGGATGGTACAGTCTCCGTTGCGCCGGGCTATCGTTATCGGGATGTTATTGAATATTTCCATCATAAAGCAATACCATTGGAGGATAAGGCAGGAAGGTTCTTTTCCTTATCTGAATTTACCTATCGTGAAAAATTCGATCCGTTTGATTTCCAACAGGAAGCGGTTAAAGCTTGGGAAAGGGCAAACCGGCGCGGTTTGATCGTCCTACCCACCGGTGCGGGGAAGAGTCTCACTACCCGGCTGTTGATCGCTTCGCTTGCCGTCAGCGATGCACAGAGTTCAGTGCTGATTGTCGTACCGACGAGATCGTTACTGTATCAATGGTATTCCCAGTTGAAGCAAACATTTGGAGTATCGATCGGATTGATCGGCGACGATATGTTCGATTTGCAACCGGTCACGGTGACCACCTATGCCAGCGCACGCATCCATATGCAAGCTATCGGAAACAGGTGGAAGCTTGTCGTTTTCGATGAAGTTCACGGAAAACTTTCCGGCGACCGCTCGTCAATGGCGGCAAAATTTTGCATCGCACCCTACCGGCTGGGTTTAACCGCAACACCTTCATCCGAGACGGAATTGGTGCTCGGCGATCTCATCGGTGATATTGTCTATCTGAAATCTACCGATGAGCTTATCGAGCGTGATGTTCTCTCGGTATTTCAGACAAAGCGGGTTCAGCTTAAAGCAACCGGGGAGGAGGTTGCAGAATTTAACCGGATCCGCGAACCGGTGCAATATCTGTGGGAGAAAGCAAAAGGATCGGGTAGAGTGCGTGACAATGCATGGCTCGTACGGGAACGCCGGCTCAATCCCGACGAAGCTGCCCTCGCCCAGCGTGCGATGCTGCGTGCTGTACGCTACTGGCAAACGGTGCCGTCACGGTTGCAGCGCCTGGAAGAAATTTTACAGCAGCACCGGAACGACCGTATACTTATCTTTACCGAAAGCCGGCAGAATGCATACGAGATATCCCGGCGGTTTTTAATTCCTGCCGTTACTGCAGATATCGATTCCGATGAGCGTGAGGTATATTTGCGTGCGTTTGCCGAAGGGAAATGCCGTGCACTGGTAACCTCACGTGCACTTGAAGAGGGAATCGATCTGCCCGATGCAAATGTCGCCGTTTTGCTTGCAGGGAGAAAGAAAAGATCGAAGGAGACAATCCGCTACATTCAGCGTCGGGGAAGAGTACTCCGGAAACGCGCAGGCAAAAAAGCGACGGTATACGAGATCGCGTGGGCGCAGCCGAAAACGCGGGGGAGTTGATTTGGTTGTGTAATGGTTTTTTAAGACAGTTATTAACTAATTTTAACCGTTGGTAACCGTTAATAACCGATATGATATCAATAAATCAAATAATCTTGAAAACGGATGTCACTAAAAAAAACACATCGTACACATCACACGTGGCTTCTCGATCCGGATGACGCTGCGATGAAGAAACTCATCGCCGGATTCGTTGATGAATTGCGGGAATTCGGGGGAAGACAGTACGGCGAATTTTTCGAGGAGGTTGAGGAAAAGAACCGTCTTGAAAAACGGGAATCCGTACGGCGGTTGCGGATGGAAACGGCCCGCCTCCTTGCCGAAACCACCGGCACAGTAAGCGACAAGGATATCACCCCGCAGGAGATCCGCATCTTTGTTTTTCAGACGCTGTGGAAACGGGGAAGAAGTTTTATAACCTCCGAAGCGGATCTCTTTAACCCCACCGTCGATGAGTTGTTGAACGAAGCTGCACGACACTTTGAGCTTTCGGAGGATAGTATTCGCTCAATCTTTTATGCAGACATACCCGAGGAGCAGCATATTGTGCTTCCCGATATACCGGCGCCTCCGGCCATAATGCAGATGCTCAACACACGCCGGCTCAAACAAAAATTACGCTCGGCATCCTCACTTATGATACGTATTCCGGCAGCCGTTGAAGAAAATTCCCCGTATGTTGCTATGTTTTGGTTGTTGAAACGGCTGGGTTTGATGTACGATGTTCAGATGGAGCATGACAATATTCTGCTCACTATCACCGGACCGCTGGCATTATTTGAGAAGACGACCGTCTACGGTAACCGCTTTGCAACGTTTGTCGTTCATATACTTGAACGCTTCGGTGAAAGCAAAGAAAAAACTTTACAGATTGAAGCCGTTGTTGAGGGAGAAGCGGGGAAGAAAGCGGCAGGGAGGAGATCTGTTTTGAAAATAGATTCCTCTTATTCCCGGTATTTCGCAAAGTATGAATCACAGGTGGATGAGAAGCTTCTCCGTTCAGGAGATGAAGTTGCTTTTCAGAAATATTTTGAGAAAGCTGCTCCGGAGTGGCAGGTTATGTTTGAGGGAACGATCGTTCCGCTGTACAATGATAAAGGTCGATATAACGGAGTGTTCGTTCCCGATTTCGTTCTGCGTAATACGGAAAAAGAGCGTGATGTACTGGTGGAGATAGTCGGGTACTGGCGCGAGGAGTATCTGAGACGGAAAATCGAAAAGATGAAAATGATAAGCGGGAGGAATGTTTATTTTTTCATCAACGCTCAGCTTAAGACGGGAGGTGCGGTTGAGGACATTGAGAAACACGTATCTCCCGGTGTAAAGATACGATATTACTCAGGCAGACGCGATCTGAAGCGTGCAGTGCAGGAAATGGCGGGGGAGATAGCGTGTTAGCGATCGTGAAAGGGGGAAACGGAGAATGGGAGAGTGGGTGCGAGGTCCTGACATGAAATCAATATTGTTACTGAATCACATACCTCGCCGTTTTTCCGTTTCTCCGGCGCCCCGTTTCAATCATTCCAGACCTCCGAACTCTGTCCCAATAACCGAACCCCGCAAAGGACACGAAGCATACAGGTCTGACCTCTGGCCTCCGGTTTCCATCAATCGATTTTTAATTGTTTTGCTCCAAATAGTTTTGCCTTACAATCGGTTCACGGT
>PWXV01000035.1 GCA_003568415.1 Ignavibacteriales bacterium | reverse complement strand
CTCTTCGTCCGAATTGAGAATGAGTACTTGTTCACGTTTTACGAGATCGATATTTTCCAGATCGTCTCTCGAGGTAATTTGATACTGAAATCCGCTTGCAGCACGGGTTCCCTGATTTTTTACGTGAGACGATATGGTCACACTCTGCTCATCGTCCAGAACCTGCACCACGTCTAAATGAGCAATCAGATTGGCAATTCCCGGCACCGTCACCGATGTACCTGCACGGTTATTGCTGCGGTCAAGTTCGGCCATTGCTCCGTCCCGGTTCGCCCATACGTATAGCTCGGAATTGCCCTCGGGCGGATTGTAGTAAAATACAAGAGTATCCTGCTGTTGAACATTGAGCTCATTTACATACAAGCTATCCACAAGTTCGCCCTTCCGGAGCGGATGTCCGCGGTAGAGATCGACACGGAAATCTACCGCCGGGGCACCGCCGAGGTTGGTCACTGCGGCATTTGTCGTAATCGTGGTATCATTGAACCATACCTTTTCGACGTACAGATCCGGCAAAGCCCGGAACCAGATTGACCGGACATTGTTATCATCATTTAATTCATCGATATCGTCGAACGGATCGACTGAAGCGAATATAAAAGTAGTATCCGGATACTGTACGGTGTACGGGATGGTCAGATCGATGATATCACCGGCAGTAATATCTGTTATAACGGTATCGAGAAATACGCCGGCGTTTTCAATAGAGCTGTTATCATTATCAAGTAAATGTACACGAACGTCGTTTGCCGGTGCCGTACCGGCGTTCCGGACTTCGAGGTATACGTTTCCCCCTGTACCGATGGTTGGATTGTTATCGAAGGAAACTGAAAGAGAATCGGCAATGAGGTCGGGCTTATAAGCAATATTCTTGAATGCTATATTGTTATCTCTTGATTGCTCGAGTAACTGCTCTTCGGGATCGAGATAAATATAAAGAACTTCCGTTACCGAGAAATCATAGTGGATTGAGACTACAGTATCATCTCCCGGTTTTAACGATGGAAGTGAAATATCCGATCCGACCTGTGTACCGCCGTTACCGGGATTTCCGTCGTAAAACCGTGCTATCGTCGGATCTGCTGTGATAGCTCCCTTATTTTCAACGGTCACATCGACATCTGCTTCGTAACCTTCGGAGGTATCGATATTTCTCAATGCAAATGACGATTCATCTACCGCAAGATCGGGAGCAATAAGAAACTCATTAACGCCGAGCGAGCTTGAGATATTTAAATTCTCCTGAATATTTACGACTGACATATTCAATGAACCGTAAAAATTCGGTTCATCGTTACCGTTATTATTTTCGGGATCGTTCTTATCATTATCGCTGCTGCTTACATTAACGATGTATTTATTCCCGAAAGGATCGATTGCCGAAGTCGACAGCCAGTTGATCAGCTCATCGTCCGTAATAGCAAAAACGTCGGTCCAGGGTTCAGTGTCTCCGTCACGCAGATCTTTCAGCGAAACAAGCAGGTCGCTGTTAAATGAAGTAAGATATCCTTCCCACAGAACGGATACGATATTTCGCTGATCGACGTGCACTTTCGGCGCTTCGATAAACCGGTCCGACTCAAAAACTTTTTCCGGAGTCGACCATTGACCGGTTGACGGATCATAAATGCTGCTGTAGAGCGTGTACTCAAGCTGTGCATCAAATGTCTCGGCAACTTCAATCCAGGTTGCAATTGCCCTGCCGTCCATCAATGCATTTATTGAGATATCTGTTTCCTGATGATTGGTGCTGGTAACCTGAGCCGGATTGTCCCAAGAATTCCCATCCCATACGGAATAGAAAATATTAAAATTATCAGTTGTTTCGGAGTCGGCATCTCCATCCCGTAACCAAACGGCAACGACGGTTGAATCGTTTATATACGTTCCCCGGACCGCCATATCGGCTGAACTTCCCGTCGTTAACGCCGCCGGTGAGTTGACCGTGTCACCAACAACGTGGCTGTAATAGATGCTCAAACCGTCGCGCTCAAGAGCATCTTCATTGATGTTCCGTGTCCAGAGTATCATCCGGTCGTTACCATCGGGTGATACTGCGACAGCGGGAACGCCATCACTGCGCTCATCGCCGGATGCCGCCGGGGTAATGAGGACAGGAGCGGACCAGTCGCTTCCGTCCCAGGTTGCATAGAATATATCCTGATACCGTAGAACCTCCGATAGTGTGGGATCGCTATCGGCAAACGATTTCGGTTGACTGTTCTGCACCCATACAGCAACGGCTGTACCATCCGGATGGAAATTGATTTGGGGACTCGATTTATAGAACTCGTTCGATACAATCGTTTCCGGAGATGAAAATTCATTCCCGGGTGTAACATAGGAATAAAATATTTGCGGCGGACCGTCAGGATCACTCGCTTCTTTCTCCAGCCATGCGACCATTACCGTTCCGAGGGTATCTGCAGCAACTGAAGGGAGCGGAAGTACCTGCGGGACATCCACCGATTGGTTCAAGATAATCTGCTGCAGCATCATTTGATCCGATGCCAGCATATCGGGTTCTGCCTGCGTATCGAAGATCTGCCACGGACCAAAGGTTCCCGATGCGATTTCTTCTTCAAGCGCACCGAAAAACACGGCAGCAACAAGTTTCCAACCGATGGAGCCCTCACCTGCCGCAAAGAATTCCAATCCTTCATCAACCGGATAGGTCACATAGGTAGCACCGACATCGATTGCAAACGAGGGAAGCAGTACAAATTGTCCTGAAAGAACTCCAAACAGTACTTCAACACCACCGACCAGTTTAAAATCCATATCAAGACCGGGAGTGATGTTCGTTTTCTCCTCTTGATCAGTAAGTATAAATTCAAATTGATCGTCTACAACAGCACCGACAAGTTGCAGCTGCAACCTTCCTTTAAGATCGAACCCGCCGCCTATTTTTCCTGAGACTGCAGGTGTGATGGGAAATCGCTTATGGAGCGAACGTTTAAGAAGCGTCTTCGGCTGCGGTTTGTAAAGTGCGTTGAGTTCTTCCAATGTCTCTTCCGATATTTTAACCGTTACCTGAATAGCCGGCTCATCGTCGGTACCGCCGAAGAATTCCTGACGTAACGCTAAATCCCCCGTTGCCTGCCAGGGCTCTTCGGAACTCAGCGGCAGTACCATGTCGAGGGCCAAGTCGGTATCTGCAGATATATTTCCTTCAAGCAGTAACTCTTCAAGTTCTTGCGCTATTGATGCCGTATAATGAAGCGGTCCCGAACCTCCACCGACACTGAATTCCAGATCAAACTTATACTCCCCGCCAATAAGCACGGCATCTTGCCAGTCTTCATCCCAAAAAATTCCTGCACCGTCGGTAAGCCACTGCGGCAATTCTTTTACCTGGACAATAGCGGTTAAGGTATCAGTAGAAATACCGAATTTGTTAAAAGCGATGAACGATAATTCATGATTATCTTCGGGCAGTTCATTCATCATCGCAGAAGCAGAAAACTGTGTCGATGGGCCGGAGAGTGTCTTCGACACATTGTGCAGCGAATACTCAACTTCGCTTACGCCTTCTTCTGTGTTGACCGAAAAGATGTTTTCGATGGATCCGAGATCGGTATAAAACCTCCCTATTGTATCGGGATCGGAATGACCGTCTATCGAAGCATCAAAACCGGTAAACCGAAGACGCGGCAATATCAAATCTCTCGAGACTTTGTTGTTGGAAAGGTCGTATTCATCCACCTCATTATTCGCATCGACAATAACGGTTAAGTTTGTTTCAAGGACTTGCGGAGTATAGGTAAATTCAACGGTGGTGGAATCCATATGTTCAAGTTCATTTATCCGGACGGGGGATTGCGCTTTTTGTTGAACTCCGGAACCGGGAAACTCCTCAAGCAAAACGACATCGAATGCACCGGCATCGGCTCCTACGTTATACACCGGCACCCGGATGAGAAAATCGTCATCCCGTTCGATAAATTCATATTCTGCATTGCTCACCAGAAGATCAGCACCTACCTGAACCAATATGGTTGCATCACAAAAGTCGTCGGTCGTCGCATATATTCTGGTAGTACCCGGTCTTATGCCTGTAATGATGAGTGACTGCGTCGCCGTGGTTTCACCTTCGGGGATTTGAACGCTTGTGGTGGATAAACTTGCCGTAAGAGGGTCTTCGACATCAAAGGAAACCGTCCTTCCCCCTTCAGGGGCTTCATCCGTTAATCCGACGATAATCTCCTCCATTTCCGAAGTCTGCATTAATACATTTGATCTGGATACTGTAACGGCTAAATCGTAAAAACGTCCGAACAAATTTGATTGATTTCCACCAACCAAAAAGAAATTTCCCCCCACCGATAGAAAAGGCGGATTATAATGCAAACTTCTGACTCTCCGGGCATCTTCCGACTCGCTTGATTGAACACCACTCCCATACGGTTCCCACCGGTCACGGTTAATGTCGTATCGGGCAAGACTATTAAATCCCGGCTCTCCGTTTACATCTGTAAAGTAGCCCCCTATGACCAATTCGTTATTTATTCCTTTGGTAACGACGGTCGGTGACTGAGAGCCCCCGGAAAACTCCACATCAAAGGCTTCCCAACTGCCATTGCGCCAGGTTGCGTGGGTTGTTCTTATCTCATCTTCGTGATTCGGTGTTCCGATAACATTATTTACCCTCGATACACCGAAAACATACACCGTACCGTCTTCGGCAATATCGAATGCCGAAGGTTCAGGTGAGGTTCCCCTGCCTTCGCCACGACCTCTGAGTGGATGCCAGGAGCCGTTTTCATAATACCCTATATTAGACAGTAATTCATCACCTCCGACTTCTCTTGAAATACCCGTTACATATATTCTTCCCTGCGGACCGAATTTTATAGACTGCACGTTCCCTTCGAATTCAGGGAAGGGAGATGACCAGGAATCCCCGTCCCAGATTAGAACGGCTTCATTTCCGCTCGATATGCTACCTCCGGCATACACTAAATTATCTCTTTCAATAAGTACCGGACCCCGAACCGACGTAAATCCGGCATCGGGCAATACACTCCAGGAACCATCCTTCCACCTTGCCACACGTTTACCGGTTTGAACTGCCGTTCCGTCGCCTTGATACACTTCGGTGAAACGACCGCTGATGTACACTGCATCTTCCGTTGCTGCAACCTGATAAACTCTGGCATCCGCTCCATTACCCAATGCGTGCCATCGTTTCCCGTCCCATTGTGCGATATAGTTGACACTTCTTCCGCCGGCACGGAGGTATCTGCCGGCTACGTAAACATTCCCATGAGGATCTTCATCTATAGCAAAGATATCACGAAAACGGTGATGATCGGTATTGGGAGGGTCATATACCAGACCTTCGCCGCCGACCGGATACCACTCTTCTTCCTTCCATCGTGCGATGCTGTTTGCCTTGAAGTCACCCAGCATAGTAAAATTGCCTCCTACAAACAACTCACCGTTATGCGCCATAAACAGATCATACACCGGTGAGTCTGCACCTCCGCCAACTTCCTCCCATTCCAACCCATCCCACCTCGCAAGTCTTTCGATATTCTCATTGCCGGATTCCGTAAACCATCCGCCGGCATAGAGGGAACCGTCATCCTCCGACTCGATAGCATAAACCCTACCTTCAAAGCCCTCCCCGATGGATTGAAATTCTTCGTTGTCGATATCCCATGCCGCAATGGACCTTGCCGAAGTACCCCAGGCACTAGAGAAATCGCCTCCGACATACATTTTACCGTCATTGTAATGCAGTGAATATACTGTTCCGTTGACTCCGCGCAGAAAGCCCTCACCCAGCGGGAACCAAAAATGTTCACCATCCTCCTCACTATAACGGGCAACGTGATTTTTCATAACACCGTCAATGCCCGAGAAACTTCCTCCGACATAGATATCCCCGTTTGGCGCCGGCTCTATGGCAAGGACCAATCCGTCTACGAGCCCTCCGCGGAGCGGATGCCATTCGTTACCGTCCCATTTGGCAATACCATTCACCGTATTACCGCCTGCCACTTCGAAACTCCCCCCGGCATAGATATAGCCATCTTCACCGACGGCGATAGCGTGTACGGTACTATCGACGCCTCCGCCGAGATTATGCCAGCTCGTTCCGTCCCACATTGATACATAGTTCATCTCAACACCGTCGATATTCTTAAAGCTGCCGCCAATGTATAGATTTCCCCCGGCATCCACATCCATATCTCTTATACTTTCTCCGCCGGTATCGAATTCTCCTATCGTCTCCCACTGATAGCCGTCCCAGCGAACGATCGTATGGAACCCGCTTTCAACTCCGATTTTCCAGAAACGTCCTCCCACATAGATTGAACCGTCTGATTCAACTATTGCGTGAACCGGACCGCCGGTTCCCCATTGACCAAAGCGGTTCGACCATAACTCATCGTCGGGATGTTCCATCGAAGTTAATACATAGTCTGTTTCGGGAAATTCATTATATCCTTCTGTGCTTTCAGGTGAGGAATCAGCAGGATATATTTCATCGCCGGGTAATTGTCCTGTTCCGGGTTGTGATGTAATGAATAATAATGAAAGAATAACGGGAAGGTAACCGCCGAAAAATCCGTACCGCTTGAGCATATAAACCTCTCTTATCGTTAACAAGTAATATGTTATCAATGATCTACTACGACTGTTATTTTCGAAACGAAGATAAAACAATAAGCGGTACAGTAGTTAGAATGAAGATAAAATAATTTTACTTTGAGACAGTGATCTTTATCACGCCGGATGATTTTTCTGACAATTCTCTTAAGCACCATCAAACGGCGCGTTTGAACATACCCGTTGGACTCATAATGTAAACATACACACCGTTTGTTAAATCCGAAACATTAAAAAAATAGTATTTATTTTTAGTTCGACGATTTTGTAGATGCTTATCACAACATATGCCGGTTCGGGAACCGAGTATTAAATCTGAGTGAGGGGGTTGAACGGATTCGTATAGGACTGATATAATTTCGCTCTATCACGGACCGTTTCTTAAAGGACATCATAAATTGTATCACAATCTAATGTCTTGATCGATACTTAACATAAGAGCAATTGTTATAGGTATTAAATCAAATACCTTAAAGGTTCTGAGTAAAGATGTTCCATAATTTTCCTTATTTCAATAATAATAATTTCCTATTTTCACTAAACGAATCGGTTTTCAATCGGTAAATATAGACACCGGAAGCAAGACCGGACGCATCCCACGTGATATTGTAAATTCCGGCTTCTAACTCGTTATTAACAAGAGTTTCAACCCTTTGTCCGAGTGAATTGTAAATTTGAAGTGTTACATATTCTCTGGCAGGGAGTTCAAATCTGATCGTTGTAGCGGGATTGAACGGATTCGGGTAATTTTGATATAACCGGTACCCTTGAGGCAATACATCTACATTTTGATGTTCGTAGACGCTTACTATGATACCGCCTTCATTGAATACTGATAAACCGAACGGCGTTGAGAGCCATTTATTTCCCAGCTTATCGAACGAAATATCGACCACATGATTCCCTGAAATCTCCGAGTTACCGGTATTGAAGACACTCCAATCAAAGCCATCATACTTAACCAAACCGGAATATCGAGTACCTATCCAGACGATATTATGTTTGTCAACGGCAACCGATCGGATGTAATCGCCCGGTATATTGGAATTATCCGTATGATATGTTTCCCAGATAAGTCCTTCAAAATTTCCGACACCTACAGGATCCCAATGAGCGGTCCACACATTGCCGTTGCCATCAAAATCAAAATAATGGACATGGTCGTGCGGGATATCGGAATTATTCGTATTCCAATTGTGCCAATTTATTCCGTCGAATTTCACCAAACCGCCGGTATAGGTACCAATCCACATATCATCCCCTCTCCGCCTGATAAAGCAAATATAATCTGCCGGTAAACCCGAATTGCCGGTATCATATACAACCCATTCGTCACCGTTGAAAACTGCCAAACCACCTCCCCACGTACCAATCCAGAGATTTCCCTTATTGTCAAGTTCCAAAGCCCATACATCGTCGTCCGGCAAACCGGAATTCGACTGCGTAAACAGAGTGAACTCATTACCATCATACTTAACCAATCCGGTAAAACGCATACCAAGCCATAGATTTCCGTAATTATCGAAGAGTAAAGTTCTGATCTCATCTCCAGGTAGATTTGCATTCAATTGCCTGAATCTCCGGAAATGAGGTGTATGCGGAAATCCATCAAGTTGCACAAGTCCCCCGCCTAAAGTTGTAATCCAAACATCCCCCTCATTCGTATGAGCAGTTCCGGATACATTATTATGTCCAAGTCCGGTATTACCGGTATTATATGAGGTCCACTCAGAGCCGTCATAATGTACAACACCCGCTCCACGAGTTGCAAGCCAGATACTTTTTTCAGTGTCCTGTACTATATCATAAATCCTGTTGTTTTGAAGACCGGAATTTGATGAAGTGTAAGTAGTCCAATTGTTACCGTCAAAATGCATTAATCCGCCAACATCGGTACCGACCCAAACGGAACCGTCCGGACTCACAAAAATCGATCTAATACGGTCGCTTTCCAGTTCTGAATTCTCGGGATTGTAAACCGTCCAATCTCCATCACCGGAAATATATACAAGCTCTGCATCTGTTCCGATCCACGTTCCGTCACCGGTATCCGGCGCAATAGTAAAAATATTGTTATTTGTCAGTTCGGAGTTATCCCTGTTGAAGACTTCCCAGTTATCCCCATCAAATATCGCAAATCCACTTCCTGTCCCTACCCAGACATGGTCATTTTTATCGATCGATATACTCCAAATTGAGTTTGCCGGGATATCGGTATCTGCTGTACGATAAACCGTCCAATCCTCACCGTTAAAATAAGCCAAACCGTGTTGAGTTCCGATCCACGCACCACCGGTATCGTCAAAAACAATGGCAGCAATTCTATTGCTGGGGATATCGGAGTTACCGGGTTCGTAAATAGTCCAATCCGAACCGTCATACAATACCAAACCGCCACCCCACGTTCCACTCCAGATTGTATTATTATCATCCACCGCAACTGCCCGGACATCATCTTCCGGGAATCCGGAATTCTTCTGTCTGAAGACAGTCCATTTTGTACCGTCGTATCGTGCAAGGCCATCTCCCCGTGTCCCGATCCATAATATCTCATTAGCATCGAACACGATTTCGTTCAGGGAATTCCCCGGGATACCTGTGGTTCGCGTATTGATACCAATCCACTCAGGTTGATTTGAAAGTGAACCTTGCGTAAGTACAAACATACCTATCGCTATTACCGGTAATAATAAAATTTTTCCATGATACATGATTATCACCCCGTATTAATAATTCTGCTGAACGTTCAATGCCTGAACTACATTCATTACATCCGGTATGCAAATATCGACAAAACATTCGATCGTGGCAGGACACCGGTTTAAACATTGAGATGCCGTTCCCATATGCATCGATTCCTGACAGACATTGGGCCAGCTTGTTGCACCACGACATATTAATACATTAACCGTCGGACCGGATCTGTCAATTGACATTCGTCCTGCTGCGGCACCGGCAGCCGAACCCAGCATTGCCTGTGCGAGACTCACCGGACCGGTCACGATAAACACAGGTGCATATGGTACTTTTCCGAAACCGGAAGCCATATCAATACTACTTGCCTGATCCTCGTTGAGATCGTGAAATGCTTTTGCAGCAGCAAGAATGCTGAACGAAGCTGCAGCATAAATATATACATCCTGTTCGTCACCCATTGTTTTTGCAAGCTCCTGCAACTCTTCAAATGTTCCGGTATGAGCATCGAGGAAGTTTCGGGCATTGGTAAATACGTCACCGGTTTCGCTTTCAAGCCAATCGATTAAGG
>PWXV01000213.1 GCA_003568415.1 Ignavibacteriales bacterium | reverse complement strand
ATTATTTCACTAAGAGTTTAAGATGAGTTTTATCGTTTATATTTTTAAATAATGGCAAACCTTTTCCGGTTATAACAGGATGAACACAGAGCTGGAATTCATCAATTAAATTAAGGTTCATACAGCTTAGTATTAATCCCGGGCTGCCGGCTAAATTATTTTATCTGTTATCAGTATTCATCATGCAGCCGCCACCACTCGTACGGCGGCGTTTGCGGCCAGCCGTCGGGTGAATCCTCCCACTTCTCCTGACGTCCCAATAATGTCATATCGAGCAGATTGAAATGGAAGTTAAGCCGATCGACGCCGCGTGCGGTGGTCTGATACGTCAGGAATATCGAATCATCGTTTCTGAGAAACGCACTGAGCATATGATGTTCGCCGGAATCGTTTGTCGCTCCAAGATCAAAATTGAAATCGCTGCCGTACGAAGAGTACCAGGGTACATTCCATCCCATTCGTTTTTTGAAACGTTCGAGTTTTTCAAGCGGCGCACGGGAAACAAACACAAAGGAGGTATCGCGGGCATGCAGATGTGCAAGGTGACCGACACTGTCTGCAAACGTCGAGCAGCCGATGCATCCCTTTTCCCATTCAGGAGCGAACATGAAGTGATAAATGATAAGCTGACGGCGTCCGTCAAACAAATCGAGCAGGCTTACTTTGCCCGAAGGACCCTCGAAGCTATACGGTTTTCCGATCTCTATTACCGGCAGTCTTCGTCGCTCTGCGGCAAGTGCATCGAGCTTGCGTGTCAGTTCCTTTTCTTTTTTAAGTAATACGTTGCGGCTGTTTTGCCATTCGTCATGCGTGACTATTTTCGGTTGTACATTGCTGTTCCTTATCATAACTACCTGTTCTCTTGCATGTAATGTGATTGAAAAATTTTTACTTCTTATTACTATCATACTCGTCGTGCCGTCGAATCCACCACATAGGCGGACCATCGCTGCGGCCCGGAGGTTGCTCCCAGTTTTCCTGACGCCCGAGTACCGTGAGATCGAGATACATGTACGTTGTATCGAGCAACTCGTCCCCCCGTCCGTAGGCAGAATAGGTGTGGTATATCCGGTCGTCATCGCGTATGAAGCAGCTTACACCCGGTAATTCGAACGGTTGTTCACCATTGAAGTAATAACCGGTGCCTGCCTCTTCGTGCTCTTTTTTTGTCTTGAAGTTGTACATTTCGGAACCGCATCTCTCATCGATTGTTACCCCGAAGTCGTAATTAAAATCACTATTATAGGATGAATACCACGGAATATTCCAGCCCATTCTTCGTTTGTACGCCTCGAGTTTGGTCACCCGTGCACGGGATACGAGCACAAGTGTTGTGTCCCGGGCATGCAGATGTGAAAGGTGGGGAGTATTGTCCGTGCTGAACGAACAACTCGGGCAGCCCTCGTCCCAATCCGGATCGAACATAAAGTGACGGATGATCAGCTGGCTGCGCCCTTCGAACAGGTCAAGCAATGTTGCCTTGCCGCCGGCGCCTTCGAAGATATAGTTCTTTCCGATCATGACCATCGGTAATTTCCGGCGATCGGCGTTCAACGCATCCCGTGCACGGCTAAATTCCTTTTCTTTATCGAGCAGTTCTTTGCGTGCAGCGAGCCACTCTTCACGTGTGACTGATTTCGGTAGTACATCGCCGTTTCTTGTCATGATGATCCTCCCTCCGATTTTTCATGATTTTGTATACCGGTCCCATTATTTTTTTTAAGCAGCTTTCTAACTGCGAATGCAGCCAGTCCGCCGGTAGATGTCACTCCGGCTGCCACCAGCGCTGTTGTTGTTATACATGCCGGACACATAAAAAATTCCTTCCCTATTGTTTATTTTTCGATTCAGCTATACGTCTTTCACTCTCCGCTATTAGTTCGGATATATCCCCGGCGGGACGGATCTCCCAGCTGCCGCCCATGTTGACACTCGGATGATTCGACATAAGCTGAATAGCGTGATTCAGGTCGCGTGCTTCCAGTATCATAATACCGCCGATTTGTTCCTTCGTTTCGATGAACGGTCCGTCGGTGACCGAGACTTTACCGCCGCTGTACCGTACGGTGGCAGCATTGCGTGAACTCTGCAAACCCTCACCGCCTTTCAGATGTCCGTTTTTGTGAAGTTGATGATCGTATTCGAAGCAGGTATCCATGAAATTCTGCTTTTCCTTATCGGTCATCGATTCAAATTTTGATTCGTCCATGTAGCCGAGGCAGATATATTTCATTGTGTCCTCCTGAATTTTGTTAACCGCGAATGAGCGCTAATGTACGCTAATAATTTTTATGTTTTGATTAATGTACTAAATAAATATAGTCTATTCGCGTTCATTAGCGGTTGTTTATCTCTCCTAAATTCATCTAATCATTTAGTAGTCGTATCACAAAACCAGAATTCGACAGTGGTAAAGGAAAAAGTCAATTTCCGGAATAAGCTTGACAAAGGTTCCATAACTATTTATCTTTTGTTAATTATTTAGAGTATCCAGGTTGATAAAATGTCAGCACGAACAAAAAAATTGAAATCGCTTCTCCACGAAAGTATAGAAAACATTGATGATGTTGAACTTCTGCAAACTGTAAAAGATATTCTGGATAGTAAAAAACAACCCGCTATAAATATTGAGCTAACAGATTACCAGAAGGAACGTATAAATAAAGCAAAGAACAACATCGCTAAAGGTGAATACTTATCCAATGAGCAGGCAGACGAGATAGTTGCTCAATGGCTAAAAAAATAATCTGGGCAAAAGAAGCTGTAGCCGATCGTTTACAAATTCTTGATTATTGGTATAAACGCTTAGGCCACAAAGAGTATTCCCTCCGCCTGGACATAGTGTTTAAAGATACTGTCAACCTTCTATCCTATTTTCCTTATCTTGGTCGAAAGCTTGAAAACGCCGATGAGCGTTTATTTGTAAAAGATCATTTCCAGATATTCTATCTGTACGAAGAGGAAACCATAAAAATGCTTCATATCTGAGATACCCGAAGGGATCCGGAAGATTTTCCTGTACAGTAATTAAGTATTCACCTTATTTTATGTACTATATATCTATATTCAATTAGCGTTCATTAGCGTGAATTAGCGGTTCATATTCTTTTCCACCTGTGCATTCACCACCTCGTTATCCGCAACCTCCCGCACATCCTCCGGGAAATCCTCCATCTCGAAAATCTTTCTGATTTCGATCACGTCACCGTCGGCTGCCGGCACACGCCGTGCCCATTCGACCGCCTCTTCTTTCGATTTCACATCGATTATCCAGTAGCCGCCGACAACTTCTTTTGTCTCGATATGCGGACCGTCGGTTACCTGCGGTCTGCCGCCTTTAAATGTAACGCGTGCACCTTTGTGTACCGGGTGCAGTCCGTCGAGCGAAACAAGCGCGCCCGCTTTTGCAAGCTCTTCGTTATACTTCATCATCTTTTTCACCCCATCGGCGGGCGGCGCAAATCCCTCTCCCGCTTTTTCGTTGTCGGGAGTGTCGGGTTGGTAGACTTTCGGTATCATGAACATCATGTAACGCATAGTTATCCTCCTTTTTTGAAATGATTTGTTGGCGTAAAATTCTAAGCACTGATATCCTAAATCCTAAACAATATCAAATGATCAAATATCGAATTTCAAAACATACCGGGCGAGCGGCTTTAGAATATTAGAGCATTTGAAATTTGGATTTGTTTCGGATTTAGGGAATTAGGATTTAGAGTTTCGTTCAATAATCAAGCTTCCTGAGGAAGTTTGCTCTCATCCGCATACATAACCTCCCACTGATGACCATCGGGATCGGCGAATGCATGATGATACATCCAACCGTGATCCTCCGGTTCGGAGTATTTCGAGCCTCCGGCTTTAACCGCTTTTTCAACCATTTCATCGACTTTCTCCCGGCTGTCCTGATCGAATGCAATAAGTACTTCCGTATACTTTGTGGAATCACAAATTTCCTTCCTGGTAAACGTTTTGAAAAACGGTTCGGTTAAAAGCATCGCAAAAATATTTTCGCCGATTACCAGACATGCAGCTTTATCGTCGGTAAACTTCGGGTCGAATGAAAACCCGAGTTCGGTGAAGAAATTTTTTGAGCGTTCGAGGTCTTTGACCGGAAGGTTTACATATATACTTTTTGACATAATAAATCCTCATTATTGGTTTTTAATGTGCACTCTAATCAATAGTCGAATGCCGGCCTGGAAATTCGACAGGCATCCGGATTTTTTTAAGCTGAAAATCCTCTCCGATGTTGGGTAACCGGCAAGACGGCATCAATTTGCAATAAACATATATATTTTTTAACATCTTACCTTTGAAATATCAGCTGAGAAATATTTTAAACAAGTGCAGAAAATAATATCAATCAACAGATGAGAATAATTGTGTATGATCCCATGGAATTTATCCGGCAGATTTGATTTCGGCGGACGAACGGTACGGTACGGTATACAGGGTAACGGCCCGCCCGTGGTACTTGTACATGGAACGCCATGGTCATCGTTCAATTTCCGTCATATAATTAACGCATTATCCGTACATATGACTGTCTATTTCTACGATCTTATCGGTTACGGACAGTCGGACAAAGCGCCCGGGGATGTGTCTCTCGGTATCCAGAACCGGGTACTTGACCGGCTTCTTGATCACTGGGAACTGGAGCAGCCGTCGATCATCGGTCACGATTTCGGCGGAGCGATTGTATTGAGAACACTCTTGTTAAATAAACGTTCATTTGATAAAATAGTTCTCATTGATCCCGTCGCCGTATCGCCGTGGGGCTCTCCGTTTTTCCGTCACGTACGGAAGTATGAGGAGGCTTTTACCGGCGTTCCGGATTACATCCACGATGCCATCGTTCGTGCATATGTGAAAACCGCCGCATATAAACCGATCGGGGATGAAGTACTCGATACCATTGTCGCTCCGTGGACGGGCACCGCCGGCAAGGCGGCATTTTACCGTCAGATAGCGCAGGCAGATTCCATTTACACCGATGAAATCCAGCCGCAGTATTCGACCATTTCGACGCCGGTATTAATTCTGTGGGGAAGAGAAGATACGTGGATCCCCCTCGAGCGCGGCGAGACGCTTCATAATACGATCCCCGGATCGAGGATGCACGTCATCCCGGATGCCGGTCATCTTGTAATAGAAGAGGATGCAGGAGAAGTCGCCAGGCAAATTCTTTCATTTTTGAGAGACAAGGGGGATACACAACCGGCACCATAACCGGACAGCCATTTTTTCTAAAAACAGCATATTTCCGGCAATAATCCCGTAAAAGCGGACTTTTTCCGGATCCCTCGCCTTCCGGTCTCCCGCCTTCCGACCCGAAAACGTGAGATAAAAACCCGCCCGGCAGCGATGCCGCCGCCATTTACGAATGTCTTGATTTTTCGCAAATATTAATTATCTTTAGGGTATTCATAAACGATACGGGGAGTAACGTTTAATGGCGAAAGACAACATATCGTTCGTACAATTTCTGGCCATTTGTATTGCTATGCGAGATTGTAATTTATGTCGGATTATAATAAACCATGAATGGAGCAACACCGCAATTCAATTTCGCCTATCATCCTGTTGCGATATGATAGGCGAAATAAACACGATAATTAATTCGTAGTTGATTTGTTGCAGACCTTGTGCGCCATTCTTGAAATCATATTAAGGAAATATTATGTTACTCAACCCTTTTACTCCATCAGAAATCGCAGGCAGCCCAGAGGAATTTTTTGGACGATCTAGAGAGATACGCATACTAGAAAGAAGTATTCAACAAGGTTCCGTCGTTATTCAAGGTCCGGTTGGTATAGGGAAATCCTCACTATTATCTCGTATTCGATTACATATGGAGGGATTTGATTCAGATAATAAATCAAAATCAATAGTAGTAGCTGGGAATAAAAATATTGAAACAATAGATCAGGCTGCACATTTACTTTTATCCGAATTCATAAGTGTTGATGAAATTAAAAATGAAGCTAAAATAAAATTAGGGAATATTGTAGAAGTGGGTTCGTCAGAAGTTATACATAATTTTAAAGAAGGACGCCATTTAGCTGTATTGAAACGAGTATTAAATGAGGATTATCTCCAACGTGTCTTGAACGATGGCGATTATTTAATATTGGCGATTGATGAGGCTGATAAATGTCCAGTTCCATTAGCCCGACTAATGAGAAGTATATGTACAGTAACTCAACAACAGGGTGTTAAAGGAGTTAGGTTCATTTTATCAGGTGTAACACCATTCATTGAAGAAATTATTGAAGAAGATCCTGGAGTAAATCGATTTTTCTCTAAAAGAATAGACCTTGCCCCTTTGTCTTCTGACGAATCTGAGGATTTACTAGAAACAAAATTAAATAAGGTGGTTCAGCATGCAAAATCCTTAGGTGTGAATATAATATTTGAACCTATAATATTAAAAAGGATATATGAATTATCAGGTGGACATCCTCATTTATTACAATTATTGGGATATCACGTTATAGAGAATGAAGAAACCAATCCAGATGGTAAGATTGATAGATATGATTTAGTGAATTCAATTAGAAATATATGCTATGAAGATCGTGCTACAGTCTATAATTCAATATTACATAAAATTGAAGTATTTGGTAAACTCGAGTCATTAAACATATTAATATCAAATATGGCTAATGGTTTTCCATCTAGAATATCACGATCAGCCGCTAGAAAACTTGTAGATCCAAATGATATTGACTGGTTTATTCAAAATAGTATATTATCAATGCCTACAGCAAATCATTATGGACTTATAGATGAATTTTTAAGAGCTAAAATGATACTTGATTCACTTGATACAATTGATGAACAAGTCGAGAAGGAAGTTTATTTATTGAATCAAGTACCGACCCCAGAAGAAGAAGATTGGGAACCAGATGATATGTAATATTAGCAAATGAACGGCGCACAACTATTTGCAACACCGTCTCACCCGCTATTATAGCATTTGATAGTTGTGTTTGCCCAAACCCCGCCGCATCTGGTTTTCGGGTGTTGCGGGTTAATCAACGGGTGGTGCTTTCTGGCGGGTGTTAAGCAAAACTACACGGCGGCGGGGCTTCGTCGTTGCTGGAAACATTGGGTGCCAGGCGAAGCTGTTCCTGCTCTATCCGGATGAGAAAGGAGTTGCGACCTTTCAACGTTCCGGACTTGGTAATACTCTCAAGCCAAGTAGCGGGGAGTCAGTGCTGTTCTGGAAACGGGACAGTGCCATGCGACTCGACACAAGGTATTCGAAGGAATACTACGCAAATGACCAGGTTGTAATGTAAATGAACGCACAGGTAGCCTCGTGAAGAACAAAACTGGAGTGGACGAGCCTCTGACGTTCGGGCGAAGTCAGCATCACGGTTCGGTAGCGAGAGTGGGGACTGTGACACTCCCGGGGTGTTAGCGACGACATGGTCAGACAGACAGGAACGGAACCTGGGAAGCCCTCGCTTGCAACCTTCCCACAGCGGAAGAATCATCTGTCTATAAGGAAACAAAATGACAGATGAGCAGGCAGGGTGGCGGATGAGACCGTAGTACAGATGATGTCATGCTAAAACGTGACGTATGGAAGGGTCTCTGCTGGATGAAGTAACCAAAGAAACAAAGGACAGTGTATTGCGAAAGCTAACAAACACGACAAAAGTTCGGGCGTTTCAGCGGAAACTCTATCGGAAGGCTCAAGCCGAATATCTTTACGGTTCACTTGGTTTGTTTCATAAATACCACGTGACGCGGCTTTAGTCATTTGATGGCAACATTCAGGAAAGCCGTATGAGGGAAAACCTCACGTACGGTTTGACGAGGGCTCAATGGTACATAAGTGATGACCTGCTTGAGCGGGACACTCTTCCGAAAGGAGAGAAACAGTCAGGGTTCACAGGGTCTGTACATTTATGTGCTGTTGTTCTAATCTACAGTCGCGACCATAAAATAAATAAATAGAGATATATTAATATGATTTTATATAATACTAAAAAGTTCATTAAGACCAATTTTAATAATGAAGAAGAGATTGAGAAAGTAGTCGAAAATAACTCTGAATATATATTTGGCCCTGACTCACTTTATCTTCCGAAAAGATTAATTCGAAGTGCTGAAGGAATTGGTACTATACCCGATGGATTTGCCATAGATTTATCACAAAAGCAATGGTTCATTATCGAAGCAGAATTGTCTACACATAGTGTATGGTCTCACATTGCACCTCAAGTATCAAAACAAATTATTGCATCGTCACAACCAAGTACACGTAGAATGTTGGTAGAATTAGTTGTGAATCTTGTTCGTGATGATGAAATGGTTAAAGAAAAATTTCAGGATTTAGGAATAGAAGATATAGATATAAGGCAAGTATTAAATGAAATATTCGAAAGTGATCCGATTGTGGGTATTCCTATCGATCATATTGGTCCTGATCTTCGAGATTGGGCAAAAACATTTAAAACTGAGGTAAAATTATGGTTGATTAGAAAACTCGTCAATTTTGATAATCAATCCGATATGATATATGAAATACCAGATGAGTATCGACCTGTTTTTGACACAACGAGAATTAATCAAAATGAAACATTGAAATATTCTATAGAAGATATTGGGTTAATTGATCTTATTGAACACGATTTAGTAGATCCTCAGGAGCCTCTTTATTTTATTTATAAGCCACGTAATGGAGATCAACATAAATTTCAAGCTACTGTAAGTGTTGAAGGGTCAACCTTATTAGTAGATGATCAAGAATTTACTAGTCCAAGCTATGCTGCCGTTTATTGTATGCAATCTGTTGGTAGTCATAGGAAAACTATTAATGGATGGATGGCGTGGCGAACAAAAGATGGTGTTCCTTTATTTGAATTAAGGGAAGAATTATTAGCTAAATTGAATCGCAGAGGATAAATATGTGAATGGTTGCGGCTAACTAGAATCTATCTAGAATCTATATTGAAAGGTGAGCTAAAAACAGGAAACCTCCTCGTCGCAAAATATATTTAAACGGGAACTATGTCCCAATGATTAGTAGCCACGCTCACGGCGCGGCTTTCCACCAAACTCTCTTCCAACAAGGAAGAAGTAAAGTGAACAGGCCCGTCCAAAAGCGTGGCGTGAAAGCGTTGTCGCTGAAAACGTTATACGGCGTTTGTTTTGATTGTTTCATAATAAATACAAATAAGATATTAGCATTACATTTTAAGAAGGACTCTGTTATGAAGATTAAGGCATTTGCATCTCACTGGGGTATTGCTTCTCTGGAACAAAAGATTAATAACTTTATACAGAATGAAAATATAAAAATTATTAAAATTCATTATGAAATGAGCTTCGGTGCGTATAGTGCGTTAATTGAATATGAAGAAAAATAAATTATTATCAAACAATTGATTGGTAATCATTGAAAAAAACGCCGCAACCGGTTTTCCGGCGGTGCGGGTTTCCGCCAAACCCTCCTAATTACTTTTTCAGTTTCACGGAGTTCTCTTTCAACCAGGATGATAATTTTTCTTTGGAAAGGCGGCCATTTGCAAGTTCAATCATAATGGAGTAAGAATCTTTTTCAGGGGCAGAAAGTAGATAGCCGTTCATCTGTAAGAATATATCCATGAGAACAAAAGCGAGCCGTTTATTTCCATCGATAAACGGATGATTTCTACAGATATGAAAACCATAAGCAGCGGCTTTATTAAATATTGTCCGATGGACATATTTTCCGCCAACGGTCATTTTAGGTTGAGCAAGTGCTGAATCGAGTAGTTCGGGATCTCTGAGGCCTGATCGGCCGCCATAGCGATCTATTAAATCCGGGTGTATTGTATGGACTATTTCAGGCGGGATAAATTTGATCGACATGCGTACAGTCTCAATACGATTACTTTGCGAGCTGTTTTAAAGTGTTCCTGTATCGTTTATTTGTATTCTGATAGGATTCAGCCCATTCGGAAAATTCGGGATCGAACGGTGTGAGCATTAT
>PWXV01000278.1 GCA_003568415.1 Ignavibacteriales bacterium | reverse complement strand
TTCCTGATTTATTTTTACAAATTGGAAAAATTCCATTAAAATTAGGAAAAAGTCTGAGAAATTGCCCAAAACCACAGATTTTTTGGATATTAATAACATGGTATACATTTTGCGTATAATTTGAGTGGAAGATTATGTCTGGAAAGGGACGTATTATGCCAAAGCGATTATCATTACAACTAATCCTCTCTCTGACTGTTATCATAGTCATTGTAACAGGTGTAACCGGTTACATCAATATAAAAAGAGAAGAAAGTCAGATTATTAACAGGATGGTCGAGGGTGCCGAACAGCTCTCAAAAAGTATTGAAAGTGCTACCTGGCATGCAATGCTTGCCGATCACCGTGAGGATGCATATAAAATAATGGAAACAATCGGTCAGGAGCAGGGGATAGACCGTATCCGGTATTACAACAAAGAAGGGGATATAACATTTTCGACCAAGCCCGACGATCCGGATCGGGTAGATATCGAAGCTGAAGCGTGTATATTATGCCATCATACCACCGAGCCGCTTGTTAAAGTCGATACACCCAAGCGTTCGAGAATCTATACCTCAGATGATGGTGGGCGAAAGCTGGGTATGATCACTCCAATATATAATGAGCCAGCGTGCAGTGATGCTGATTGCCATGCGCACCCGCCGGAGATTAATGTTCTCGGAGTACTCGATGTTTCTCTTGACCTTGACTATGTCGATAATGAGATACGTGAAGCTCAGATGCGGAATTCCGCTATGCTTCTGCTTAATGTCATTTTGATAGGTATATTTATATTTATTTTTACGAGACGATTCGTTGACCAGCCAATCAATAAACTAATCGAGGGAACACGTGCCGTAAGTAAAATGAAGCTCGATGAGCCAATTAATATTGATTCGAGTGAAGAATTGGGTGAGCTTGCTAATTCGTTTAATATTATGCGGGAACGACTCAAAGAAGCTATAGACGAGCTGAACTCATTTGCTCAACGGCTGGAGGAAAAGGTAGAAGATAGAACTAAACAGCTGGAGTTGGCGAATAAAAAGCTTATGGCGACCGACCGGCTTGCATCTCTGGGACAACTCGCCGCCAGCGTTGCCCATGAGATCAATAATCCTTTATATAGCATATTAAATCTATCGAAACTTATGGAACGCATGGTCAAGGAAGACGGTGTACCACAGGACAGGATTAATGAATTCAGGAAATATCTTTCACAGGTAAGCAGTGAAACCGCCAGAGTCGGTAGTATCGTAACGGATCTGCTTGCATTTTCACGAAGAGCAAGGGCTAAAAAATCTGAAGCCGATATAAATGATATAGTGAGCACGACGACATCGCTTCTTGATCATAAACTGACATTGATGGGTAT
Organism: Ignavibacteriales bacterium; assembly: GCA_003568415.1. GTDB lineage: Bacteria > Bacteroidota > Ignavibacteria > T3Sed10-11 > T3Sed10-11 > T3Sed10-11. The sequence continues at coordinate 8,707 of PWXV01000278.1, read as the reverse complement.
CAATTTGAGACTTGATTTGGGCTCTAACCTGCCGCATTTTTATTGTGACAGCTCACAATTACAACAGGTGATAATTAATATTGTCATAAATGCTGCGGAAGCCACACAGAATAGTCCTGTTCGTTACATAACCATACGGACTGACTTTGATGAAAAGAAGAAGGCGATTGTACTGGAAGTGGAAGATACCGGTGAGGGAATGCCTCCAGAAATGATCAATAAAATATTTGAGCCCTTCTTTACAACCCGTACCGAAGGTAAAGGAATTGGACTGGGGCTCTCTGTTGTGTACGGTATTGTTCAATCCCATCGTGGGGATATTGATGTTCAAAGTACTCCGGGGAAAGGTACAACCTTCAGAATTTACTTTCCGTTAAGAGATGATGTCAGTGATGAAGAATTAATCGATAGTAATAATAACAATTTTTCAGCCGGGTAACGCTAGTGAAGTTGATCTATCTTGTGCCTATGGGAGATATAGATCCGGATATTCTCGAATCCGCCGCACTCTGTTTATGGCACACATTCGGAATTGAGGTTACAGTATCTGATCCAATGGAAGTACAAACAGATACATATGATAGTAAACGAAAACAATATGGTTCTATAGAGATTCTGCGGGCGCTACTTAAATCAGCACCGAAAGATGCGCTCCGTGTGATAGCAATCACCGATAAAGATTTGTTTATTCCGGTTTTAAGTTTTGTCTATGGTCATGCACAGTTTGAAGGAAAAGTAGGCATCGTATCGATAGCACGTCTTCGGCAGGAATATTACGGATTCCCGGCGGATAAGGAAATACTGACACAAAGAACACTTAAAGAAGTCGTTCACGAGACCGGACACTTGTTTGGGCTAACCCATTGCAGTGATGTTGCATGTCCGATGACTCTGTCAACAAATATTCGATTGTTGGATAGAAAAGGGGTAACATTGTGTGAAAGTTGTATGTTATTGCTAAAAGAAAATATGCTGGAGAAATAAAAATGAGAAAAAACTGGGAAATACTTGTTGTTGATGATGAAGAAATTGCCTGTGAATCGTTAGCCGCCTGGTTACGTGAGGACGGTTATCCGACCGATATAGCTTTATCGGGGCAGGAAGCGATTAACAAAGCCAAGGAGAAAGAGTATGCTCTTTATTTTGTAGATCTGAAAATGCCCGGGGGACCTGATGGAATTGAAACCATGATGCATATACGAAATATATATCCGGACGCATCGGTTATTATTATTACAGCACATGCTACCGTCGATACGGCAATTACTGCATTGAAAGAAGGTGCGCAGGAATATTTAGTAAAGCCTATTAATCCTGAAGAGATATCATTGCTGGTTGACCGGATCATCAAAGTGAAAAACCTTCAGCGGCAGAACATACTTCTACGAAAAAAGTTAACCCGGCAATACAGCTTTCACGATATTATCAGTAAGAACCAGAAGATGCATGATATTTTTCAGCTCATTCGTGATATTGCCAGTTTAAAAAGTACGGTTCTCATTCAAGGTGAGAGCGGCACCGGAAAGGAGCTGGTCGCACGTGCGATACATTATTCCGGCGATCGTGCAAAAAAACCTTTTGTGAGCGTTTCATGTGCTGCGCTTGCCGAGACCTTACTGGAATCGGAGCTTTTTGGACATGAGAAAGGATCATTTACCGGAGCAGGATCGCGCAAGAAGGGTAAATTCGAACTTGCCGATGGAGGCACTATCTTTCTCGATGAGATTGGTGATATATCACAAAAACTGCAGATGGATTTGCTGCGTGTTATTCAGGAGAAGAAGTTTTATCGTGTTGGCGGCTCGGAAGAAATTAATGTGGATGTGCGGGTCATTGCGGCGACGAATAAAGATTTGATGAAAGCTGTTAAAGCGGGTGAATTCCGTGAGGAGCTTTATTACCGGCTAAATGTCATCAACATTCAAATCCCCCCGCTTCGTGAACGACGTGAAGATATACCGTTACTTGTTCGCCACTTTGTTGATCAGATATCACATGAACTTAATAAAGATATCAATGATATAACCGAAAATGCAATGCGTGTGTTAATGGATTACAATTGGCCTGGCAATGTTCGCGAACTCGAAAACACGATAGAACGCGCTATTGTAACATGTAAATCGGACGTACTCTCTGAGGAAGATTTTACCTTTATATCAAGAGCCCGTGAAATGGACGAAGATTGGACCGTCCCTACCAATGAATCGCTGCAGAATGTTGAACAGCGTGTTATTGAGGCAACATTGCGGCGCTTTGAAGGGAATATCAAAGAAACAGCGTCGGTACTCGGTATTGACCGATCGACCCTGTACGAGAAGATAAAAAAATACGATATCCCCCGCTATAAAAAGGAAGAGACTATAGAAAAAGAGTAACAGTCCAGTTCCGTTTTATGTCTTAACGATGAAGAAATATCTCTTTATATACGTTATTCCAGTTGGCCTCCGGATATGAATCCGGCAAATTATCAAGAAGGACACCGCCATCTGAAAAACTTGTACCGAGTTCTTTGCTCGAAAGCGTTCGTTGCAATCGCTCGAGTTCCTTCATCATCCATATCTTGACCTCAACACCTTTTAAGAGATGCTTTGTGGCCACACCGTTGGTTCCCGTTTTTATTTTTAAATACCATCCCTTATCGGGATTTCTGGTATCAATAACGGTACCGGTGAGCGGTGAAAGCAGGTGTATGTCTGCATTTTTCTTTTTCATATTCAATGCGGGTTCATTAACAACAACCTGTTCACCAATCTCAGGTAAATCAACCTCATCCGGCTTACCGATTAACCGTGACGCGAAGTCATCGATTCCTACCATGTAAGTATCGTCCATCTCATTTTTTACCCAGGTATGTCCGCGATGGTAAAGCCGGTCTGACGGTACCGAAATTCCGAAAACCATATACTCTGCCATCTTTTCACGCCAACCGTCACGCCTTCGCGATACTTCAAGCCGTTCAACATTTTTGTGAATAACGCAATCTGCACAATAGAAATAGTTATCACACGTTCTGTCATGAACATACTGACTGAATTCATGCCGACATACTCGTGCTTCCGATGGGAGTTCTGAAAATACCTTCTCCCATTTCTCTGTGTGTTTATCTTCTCTCATCGTTAATTCCCTCCGTAATTATGATTAATTCAATCTGCTATCTATTATTTATGGTTCTAAAAATATCTCACCGTATACCCCGTCCCAGTCGGCATCAGGATTTGATTTTGGAAGATCATCAATTAGCACACCACCGTCAGCAAGACTTGCTCCGACACCATCGGTGGCGAGCGCAAACTGCAGGCGTTCGAGTTCCTTCATGAACCAGGCTTTAATCTCCTTACCGTGTTTTAGTAAATGACTGGTATCAACATTGTCCGGTTCAGATTTGATCTTCAAATACCATCCTTTTTCAGGATCGCCTGTTTCAATTACTTCACCGTCAATAGGTGAAAGAATACGAGTATCAGCCTTGCCCCGTTTCACCTTCCATGCAGTACCGTTCGCGTGTAATTTACTGCCGATTTCCGGCAGCTCGATATTTTCCGGCTTGCCGATTAGACGCTTTCCGAAATCATCAAGACCGACCAGATAATTTCCGTCCTCATCCTGTTTGACCCACGTGTGGCCTCGATGGTACATTCGATCGAGCGGAATATTCAATCCGAATATTTCTGTGTTGCCATCATCACCGGCGGCAGCTAACGCTTTTTCCGGAATACCTTTTTCAAGCAGCTGCTTATTTACGGCACACTCCCGGCAATCAAAATAATTGTTGCAGGTTCGTTCATTAAACAAACCGCTTATCTCATAGCGGCACCGCTTATTGAATGTGGGAAAGTCCTCAAATGCTGCCTGCCAGGCAATTTTCTCAACCGCTCTTTGTTTGTATATTTCATATACTTTTTTAAAGACTATAACGATTGTTGTCATAACAATCACAAAAACCATTGCAAAGCCACCGGTGAAAATTAAATGTCCGAGTTCAGGACGAAATTCGTGCACCCATGGAAACATATTACACCTCCGTTATTTTGAATTAAGCTCTCGCTCCTGTGGAAAGAGCGGGAGATATCTGAAAGAAAATGAATAAACAATTACACCGTATGCAATTACCATCAGGAATATTGCAACCTCTTCCCACGTTGGAGAATATGTCAGAAAGTCTGCAAATGGCAACGTGGGTAACGATAGTGTCTGGATCGTCGTGACAAACCTGTTGAGCGCAATTCCTGCACAGGCAAGGAATGCACCGGTAAGCAGCCAATGCATTTTCTCCCGAAACTTTTTATTGATAAGAATCAGTGCGGGGATCAATCCGAGCACGATAACTTCGAGTAGAAGAATCCATATACCGAATGGCGCATAGCCATAGTGATCTGCCACAGTGAAACCTACTGCCGGTGAGGTTTTATTTAGCCAGTATAAAGAATCGATTGATTTAAACAATACATACACCAGCAATAGAATCCCGGATATTTTTCCAAGACTCATGAAAACGTTTTTTGTTACCAGTTTTTTACCTGATATTTTTGAAACAAGCCACGTTGTGAGCATTATAAAGCTCGGCCCGGCGGCAATAGCCGACAGTATGAACAGGAAAAAGGTTGACGGAAACACCAGGACCGTTTCACGGAATGAGAACGGCTGACCGTTCAACACGCCAAACATACCGCCAAGGGATCCCTGGTGGAAAAATGAAAGAAGCGCTCCTATGCCAGCAAGTATCGGCATAAATTTATGCAGCTTGAATTCGAATACCAGAAAAGACGGTATTTGTTTCAATTTGCGATTCTTCAGCACTATAGGAACATATTCCACTGCGAGAACTGCCAGATATAACGTAAGACAGAATGTTACTTCGGCGAGCATAGAGTGGGCATTCGGTCTATAGAGTGTAAACCATGCCCGGAGCGGCTGACCGACATCCACAACCAGTGCGGCAATCGCACCGCTGTAGCAAATAAATCCGATTATAACCGCACTATTGATAACGGATTTAAATTCCTCACGCTTAAAAACATATAATAATAAACCGGTGAAAAACGCTCCCGCACCGAGTGCAATTATTGCAAGATCGAAATATATCCACAATCCAAATGCAAATCTATTATCCATGTTTGTGTGGTTCAGCCCGTACCTGAAAACCAGATACATAGCATACAATCCGATTCCCAGTACAATAAACCACGGTATCAGATATGTAATGAATTTTCTAAATTCCATTCGAGTAGTGCCTCGAACCTGTAACTGCTTATCCATGAACCTTCTCCTTATTTTCACTATAAATATCACGATCGACTGTTCTCCGTACCCAGCTCCGGGTTGTACGATAGAATACTTTCGGTTTGGTTCCGAGCCGGCCCAGAATTGTAAATGTGTCAGGATCTTTTACCAGTTTTGAAACCTTGCTGTCAGGATCTCTGAGATCTCCGAAGGTGATTGCTTCGGTTGGACAGCTTTCCTGACAGGCGGTTTTATATTCATCTTCACGTAGTTCGCGCCTGCCTTCTGCGGCTGCCTTTGCGCGGGCACTTTGCCAACGACCATGACAGAAATTACATTTCTCAACAACACCGCGCATCCGGGGTGATACATCGGGGTTAAGTGTTTTCTCCATTCCTTCCGGCCATTTCGGATCCCACCAGTTGAAATATCGTGCTTCATACGGACACGCTGCGTGACAATAACGGCATCCAAAACACCGTTCGGGAATTTGAGCCACAATACCGGTCATCGGATCAAGTTCGACAGCATTTTGCGGACACACATACTTACAGGGCGGATCGTCGCATTGCTGACAGAACATTGGAACAAATACCGCTTTAGTGTCCGGAAACGGTTCGCCATTTTTCACTTTATACATCATTCTCCAGGTGTTTCCGGTACGGCTGCACATATCGGGTGTTGCCGGCTGCTGATTGTTCTCCACGGCACAAGCAACCGAGCATGCACCGCATCCCGTGCACTTATCGAGATCCACTACCATGCCATATTGTGGATGTTTCGTCTTATTATTATCTGTTTTTATTTTTTTTCGAGTATCCATAGTACATCTGCCTTTACTTCAGAGTGTTAATTAAACAGTTTGAATACGTGCCGGTGTAGAACGCCATGTTCCGTGTCCATTCACCGCAGAAACTGATAGCACATTCTCCTTAATTTTCACCTCTTTGACACCGGTGATCCGATCCTGATCAGGACCAAGTGCAACGTGAACGACACCCGGCCTTATTGAATCGTTAAATTCTACCCGTACAGTTAATTCGCCCGCTTCAGTTATAATTTTTGCAGGCCGATCTTTACGAAGTCTGTATAACGATCCAGTATCGGGATGAATGAGCGCACGATTTGTTCCCTGTCTGAATTCGGATTCCTGATATAGCTTTGAAATCAACGGTGTTACCGGTCCTGAATCGACGACACCTCTCCAGCCAAACGGAACAAGCATTACCGGATATTTTACCTGTAATGCTAGATTTGGCCGGCTGATGTCATCAAGTTTACTCTTTAACTTCTCTTTGCCGACTGAACCGAATAGCGACTTAACTGTTACTTGAGTATCGTTTACGGGCTCATCGATCCAGTAGCCGCCATCATTGAGGAGTCCCCAGAATTGCCGTTCGGATAATATGTCGGCAGTTTCGGTTATTCTGCCATTTGTCGGATTATAAACCCACCCACGGTTTTTCTTATGTATTTCGCCCGCCCGTTCCCTGATTAAGTCGGTATAGCTGCCGGTTGGCATATCCGATCCGGTCTTCTCTGCAATCAGTTTAAGAAATTCGACCGGCTCGGTAACCTTGTCAGGCGGTGTATACATAGGTGCCGATACTGCATAGGTAGCAGTACGGGCATCGAACGACGGCGGAATGTCCTGGTACGATTCCAGATGTGTTGGAGCGGGCACAACATAATGTGCCCGTTTTGTCATACCGACAAGATATGGTGATAAGCTTACAACGAATGCCTTATCCGGAACAAGTTTTCGTTCGATCAGTTGCCAGGGTATCGCGTTTCCGGATTCGGACTCATCGATTATTAAAACTCTAATTGATTTATCCGGTACATCGGACAATTTTGTTACCGTTGCAAGCTCTGTATCCTGGAATGATTTACCGGCAGGAACCGGATTCCTTGGTACAATCATTTTATCCGGCCCGATGTTGCCGAGCAGGGAGTTTAATCCCCAAATTGGGATTTGCTCTTCACGTGAAAAGGGACCGCCGGCAGGTTCTCTGCCACAAAGGATAAGAGCCGGCCCATTGGTTGCTAAACTTCTGGCGGTATCAACGATGAGTTCCCGTCTGATACCTGTTATATCAGAAACTCTTTGTGGCGTATATTCAGCAACTAAATTCTTATATGATTCATCGACTTCTTCAACAAAATTTTGCTTGATCAATACGTGTGCAATACCGAGTGCGAATATTGCCTCAGTACCCGGTGTTACCGGGATCCATTGATCGGCAACTGAGGCGGAGTGGGAGAAACGGGGTTCTACTTGAATTAGTTTAAACTGTTTGTCGTGTATCCCGTTTTTCATTGCACCGTAGACTCGCCCCGGTATTCCCCAGCCCTCCATTAGAGGTGCCCCAAAGCTCACAATCGTTTTTGCCTTCTCTATGTTAAATCCAAAAGTATTAACATTCTCCCCAGTAATCTCACTAAATCCTTCCATTGAATCAGTGCCATTCGAACCGGTTGTGACATACATACCATTCGGAATCTCCGCGAGCAGTTTCCGGTATGCGAATGAGACGGTTCTTCCGGGTCGGTTATCAAGGGCAGCTACGATTTCGTTTGATCTGCCGGATCCTATATTTGCAATAGTATCTGCAATGATTGAGATAATATCGTCCCGGTCTGCTTCCGTTGTAGTTATAGTATTATTATCATTTACCAGTTTAACCGGATGCCGGAGCCTGGCAGGGTGATATGCCAGGTGATGGCCCCCAAATCCGAGGGGACACAACGCACCATCGTTTACCGGGTGGTCTTTGATGCCCCATAAGCTCACAGGTTGACCGGCTACACATCGTGCGCGGATACCACAGCCAGCCGTGCAAATAGTACATATACTGTATTTTGAGTTAATTTCGCCCTTCGGCGGAACCGGTATCCATGACCAATTCTGTGTCCAGATGGAGATATCGTCGAGCAATTTCCACGGGATGGGGGTAAATACCATACCCGCTAATCCCCCCCCGACAAGCTTGATAATATCTCTGCGATTAAACGTTTTACTCATAATAATTGCTTCTCCATATTCAATTCTGTTACTTATGACATCCGATACATCCGATGGTAAGTCCATCGTCTTCGTGACAGCGAATGCAATCATTCATTTTCATCCCGGTACCCGGCGGGTTATTGATCCGTGATGCCGATGGCCCCCAGATATCGCGGCTATACCCGCTGATACGATTGCGTTGAAACGGTCTCAATGTTTTGCTTGATCCATGATCTCCGTGACAGGTTTCGCAAGACATTTCAGCGAGTTCAATGTGCTGTACGTGAGGAAAGTAAACGTTTTCCGGTTGTCTGGCATACACAAACCATGGAACTTCCTTATCTTGCAGCACATACTCTTCCACAAAAATTTTCTCGTCTTCAGTCTCTCCCAACACAGCCATGTGACACATACTGCAATTTTCATTCGTCGGGATACCGCTGAATCGACCGTCGCTTTTTACATAATGGCAATCGTTAC
>PWXV01000071.1 GCA_003568415.1 Ignavibacteriales bacterium | reverse complement strand
TGAACACTTTTCGAGAAATACAGAATGATCGGACCGGGCATCGCACAAAATGTTATTTGCACCTGTTCCAATATAATCATCAATAATGGAGGTTGTGTTACCCCCGATAATAAGCGGTACGTGTTCACATCCCAAATTCTTGAAACAATCGATCAATTGCTTGTGAAATGGCATAATTAATTTTCCATACATCGACGGCGATATTAATTCCGGTGTTGCCTGTGAATCGAATACGATAATACCGCTCCCTGAATCTATGAATGCTTTGCCGTACTCCTGAATAACATCACTGCACTTTTGCAGCACCTTCCTAAGTTCATCCGGATCATTCATTGCAAGAATAAAAATTTCTTCGACACCGAACAACATAACGGCCAGTGAGAACGGACCCGAAACAGCGCCGCGAACGGGTATTTCATCTTCAAGTTCTTTCACAATTCGCTTTGTAACCTCAATATTGACCGGCATACGTCCGGATTTTAAAGGATTCGGAACCGGCATTTTGAGAAATTCATCGACTCCCGGATAATGCAAGTGCCCGTCAGCCGGTATCGCAGGTATCGATACATCATCACCGGAATAATAGGTAACGGTACATCCAAGGGCTTCCGCTTCTATATTATAGACATCGAGTCCGATAGTTAAGGCATCCGCCCGGACTATCTCATATTCCGCCATTAATGCTCTGAAAAAAAGCTCCGGACCTTTGCATACCTGCGACGGGGTTTGATGAATGAACCAGGCCTTGTGTTCATAGATAGCCGGAATGAAAGGTACCCTTCCGGATTTTTTGTTGTTCAGTGCATTGATGAAAATGGAATTCTTCATAAACTTATAATTTCCTGATTGTTACTTGCTCTTTTAACCTCAATATTTCCTCGAGAGAAGATTTAGCAACCTGCCACTGTTGTGCATTTGCGGCACCGGCTGCCACGCCGGTTATAGTACATTCTTCAAACGATTTATTATTTTCACTGGCATATATATAACCGGCAATCAATGCATCGCCCGAACCCGTAGCATTTACAGTTTTAACGTCCGGCGGATATACAATCCAGTGACCTTCCGGTGTAGCGGCATACACCGGGTGTTCTCCGTTTGTTATTATAGTACACTCTATTCCCTGTTTCAGACACTCATCAAGTGCATCGCGATAGCTTTTTTCAGAATCAAGCACCACATTAAACGTTTTCTCATATTCCTGTTTGTTGGGCTTGAATAGATGTGGCTTCGTATCAATACTTAACCGGAGTGACTCGCCGTAAGTATCAAGCACTGTTCGAACCTTTGTACGGGCATGCTTCACCAGTATATCGCGGTAAATCCTATTAGCATTTCGATGCGGTGAACTACCGTTGCATGTAATCCATGTACTTTGCTCTGCAAGCTGCATGCATTTCCTGGTCAGCTCTGCGGCTTCAACCCGCGAAACGGTATGCGGTGGTTCAAAGACCGCCGTTATCGTTCCTTCGCTTTCCCGATACGTTACTCCTTCCCGTGTCATCGAATCAACAGTGACAAAATCATGACGGATGCCTTCACCGGTCAGCAGCCGCGATATGATCATTCCGGTTTCACCGCCGTAAAAACCGGTGGCAATGGTATCGCAACCAAGTAACTGCAACTGCCGTGATACATTGACTCCTTTCCCACCGGCTATCATGTCCACACGATGTGCACGTTCTATTTTACCTTTCCGCAGACGGGAAACATACACAGTCTTATCAACCATTGTGTTGAGCGTGACGGTAGTAATCATCGAAGTAATTTCAGTGCTTTGGAAACGGTCTCGTTTTCGTGTATTATAACAGCCATTGCACGAATAATCTTCTCGACATTAGGATGCTGCCAAACGTTACGTCCGAAAATAATACCGGCGGCACCGCTCTGCACAATATCATATGCAAGCTGCAGGAGTGCTTCATCGGTATCATCTTTTTTCGGGCCGCCGGCAACAATAACCGGCACACCGGCAGTTTCAATTATTTCTTTATATAATTGCGGTTCACCGAAGTAGCGGGTTTTAATAATATCGGCACCGTGTTCCATACCGATTCTCGTTATATGTTTTATCTGATCGAGAACATTCATACTTCCGTCATCACATGCGTGCATATCCCGGCCGAAGTGATCATTCAGTAAAGACGGAGAAAGTATTTCTGCAGCAACAGGCATCCCGTGATGATCGCCATCCGCAGCGGTTTGTCCTAAGCGAATGAGCGAGTTCTGCTCATACGGCGTTCCGATATAGGTCATTACAATTACCGCATCGGCACCGAAGTGTAATGCATCTTCGACCGTATACAACGAATTGAAATCTCCGGGTTCCGGGGTGAATGACGTGAAGGCACCGTCGATACGGAGCATTACAGCAAGGTCTTTAATTACCGGAGCGATATTTTTTATCATCCCGGGAGTAACAAGTACCCCATCCACCGGCGATCGTACTATAAGTTCAGCAAGACGTTCCGGATCTTCAAGTCCTTCGGCAACTCCTGCATGGATCCCGTGATCGAACGGAATTATAAATGTCCGTTCGTTTTTCCAGAATCTGTTCAATCGAATTTGTTTTCCTGTATTCATATATTCCTTCATATTTACTATCAATGATGTACCGTGAGCTGAGCAGGCAGGCATTTTATTATCGTTAAATGATTTGTGGTTACATACTCATATTCTCCTATGCCTGCGGGAATAAACAACCGGTTACCGCGGCCTATTATTGTTTCTCCGTTCCTGTGCAGTATCTTCCCTTCACCGTGCAGCACAATCAGAATGGAATACCGGTCATTTGTAACGTCACCCATATGGCTGTCAACCTCAAGCCGTGTTGCAGCAAAACATTCGGTTGTATCATACCCCAGCAATGTATACTCGATGCTCTCACCCTCCTGTCTCAATTTTTCAGGTTCAATAAAAAACTTCTCTCTTACCTGTTGCATCGAATATTGCGTTGTATCAATGGCAGTAAGGGTGAGATCTTTCTCAAGACCGAGATATGAATCCTCTTCTTTAATTTTAAATCCGCCGCAGCTTCGCTCAAGAAATATTGCCAGATCCGACGGTTCCTGTAATTCTACCATAAACGTTCCCTCTCCGATGCCATGGGGTACACCTCCCGGCACATAGATCACATCTCCTGCTTTTATCGGGATGCGATGCATGTTTTCAAGCAATTCATCGATATGCTGGTTATCGAGTATATCTTTCAACCGCTCGGTGTTCATATCTTTTTTGAAACCGAGTAAAATATACGGCTCTTCAATTTCCGAGCGCGTATTGAGGATACACCACGCTTCTGTTTTCCCGAATCGGACCTGAAGATGTTCGCGGGCAAAACTCTTATGCGGATGAGCATGCACCAGTAATCGTATTGATGTATCAAGCAATTTGACCAACAGTGCGGGATTGGTACCAAACTGCTTAATGTGATCATCACCGAGCATCTCGAGTGGATATTCCTCAAATACCATATTCAGAGTAACCGGTTTGGCAAGTTTGCCCCGAATAACCGAGACACCCTCATCTTTCCGGTAATATTCATCGGGATTATCTGCCTGTACGGTCGATCCGACCCAATCTTCCGGAAAATTGCTGTCTTCTGCTCCATACAAGCCATTCAGCTCATCGATCATTTTACCGCCGGAATAAAATCTCCATACGCGATTTTCTTCAAGCAGTATCGGTGCATTTACTATTTTCTTCAGGTGTTTCATCTTTGCACCTCCGTTTTGTTTAGTGTCAATACACCTCAATTAGTTTTTAGTAACTTATGTTACGTACAATCGAAAAAGGTACCACAAAACTCTAAATACTAATGACCTAAATCCTAAACAAATCCAAATGACCGAAATCCAAATGCTAAAAACTTCTCCATCTTACGTTTTTTTGAACATTTTGTCATTAGAATTTTGGTATTGTTTAGGATTTCGGATTTAGTGCTTAGGATTTCCAATCATTAAACCAATAAATGTTCTATTTTGCGTAACATCTGTTAGTAATCTATTTTTCGATCAGCGTTTTATACAATTCCGGCCTGCGCGATGCGATCACGGCCGCAGTCCGGTCTATCTTTCGGGAAAAATGAAATTCCGTTAACCGCTTCTCCGAAAGATCAATATCAACTGTAACAACTGTAATACTCCGGCCCGCATCGGCAAGTATCAATCCATCACGGCCGACTATCCCGCTGCGACCTATTATCTTTCCGGGTGACCATATACCGGCAGGATATCCGTAATTTGCAGAGACCACGTAAAGCCCGGTATCGATCGCCCGTGACCGGTATCTGATCTCCCAGTCAACTTCCCCCCAGGATGCCTGAACATGGGGAAACAACAATATCTGTGCCCCCTCAAGCATAAGGATTTGAGCTACTTCGGGGTACTCTATATCCATACACGTCATACAACCTATTGTACAGCAATCAAGTTTAAAAACGGGTATTACATTGCCGGGAACCATCCCGAGCTGCTGTTCCTGTTCGGTCATGTGTGTTTTCTGATAGCAATCAACTATTGTACCGTTACGATCAATAATAACTGCATAATTTGATATAACATTATTATATTTGCCATACATAGGTAATACAATATTCATCCTGTATAGCCTGGCAAGTTGTGCAGCGGTGTTTGCAGTTGCTTCAGGAATATCCTCTGCAATATACTCTGTGCTATCGTCTGATGATGCGCGGTGATGGAGATTTGCATATTCACCAAGTAAAACCAGATCAGACTTCCTTTCTCCGGCCGTTATCAGCATTGAACGGATATACGACAGGTTATTTCGCTTTTTTTCTTCGGTAGTTTCTCCATCCACCTCTGCCGGTAATTGAATTGTACTAATCCTGACAATTTCGCCGCTTGTTTTGTGTTTCATGATTTATTCATCGCCTCTTTTGTTAAGCGCCGGAAATAAAGTAATATTGCAATTCCGACAAACATCGTACCCGATCCGATTAATAAATTCAACCGGTGGACTTCGATAGAAGCCGGAACCAGATATAATACCATAAGCACGGCACCGATAATTGCAGTTAACCATCCCACTATTTTATATGAGTTCAATGCATTTGCATCGAGGTGTTTCGTTGTTTGAAGCACAGGTGTTTGAAGGTCTTTACGAAACGTTTCAATACGTTTTATATCTTCCTCTCTCTTATCCTTCCAGAATGCCGATACCCAGAATACGAGTCCGCTTGCCAGTACCCCGCCGAAGACATTGACCTGATACTGATACGCCGTCACATCGAGAACAACATTTGCAAACAAAACCACAATAAGACCTGCAGTTACCGATGCAATTCCCGACCACGATGGGGTTTTTGTATAAACGAATCCGAGCATAACGGGAGTAAGTAATGACGGCGCAAACCACGAATAGTACATTAATGCAAATTCAAAAACACCGTGCGTTCGCTGCACGATGAGTGCGGTACCGATGGCACTGACTCCCAGCACAAAGGCGGTAATTCTACCCATACGTAACTGCCGTCGTTCCGTGGGAACCATTCCCGTGACAGACCGCCTGAATTTAATATATACATCTTTGACTAGGATCGAAGCGACATAATTAATCTGTGTATCCACAGAGCTCATGGTAGCGGCAAGTATTGCAGAGATGGCTATACCGATCAATCCGTTTGGAAGTAATATCAGCGCAAGCGTAACAAATGATGCTTCGGCAGGATCGGCTAATTCCGGCCAGATTGCACCCATATCGGGAAAAAGTAAGCGAGCAGTCATTGTCGGTGCAATCCAGAGGATCGGCAGGATTAGGCTTAAAATGCCGGCAAGTACAGCCATTTTCCGTGCATCCCGTTCGGTCGGTACGCTGTAATATCGCTGACCTACATACCAGGCAGCATTATAGCCAAGTATAGTATTTGTAATATAGGCCAGATAAAAAATGGGATTCTTTAATACCTCGATCAGACTCAGATATCCGGGGGGTGAGTCTGCCGTCAGTGTACGCATTCCCGCCAATATACCCTCTCCCGCACCAAGTGCGGCAAACGAAAGGGGGAAGATAAGTATTGTGATTATAATAATTATGATGAATTGCAGAACATCGGTAATGACAACCGCCCAGAGTCCGCCGGCACTTGTGTATATCAGCAGCACTAATCCTGCAACAACGATAGTGAACTCGAGTCCATTCAATGTAACGAAACCGAGATTAAACTCCATCGAGATTATCCCGAGGGACGTTGCAATGAATATACACAAAATATATATAGCCAATCCGAGACCGAGTATCGCAGGTATAATCGATAGTAATGTATAGTAATAGGTAGTGGATTGGGAATACCGCCGGGTAAGAAATTCCATAGGTGACGAAAGTCTTGCCCTGCTCCATTTTTTCGCATATACATAGTAACCTATCCAGTACCCCCAGAATGCAGAGGTAAACATCACAACTGCCGGCAACCCGTTTGCATAGGTATATCCGGCAGCTGCAACAAACATAAATGCTGAAAAACCGGAGACAAAGGTGGATAATCCCGCAATCCACCAGGGTATCTTTCCGCCGCCCTTGAAAAAGTCATCGGATGTTTTGTTGAACCGGGTTAGATAAACACCAACCACACTCAACATAATTATATACACCCCGATGACAATATAATCAAGTTGATTGACGTGTTTAATTTGCTCGATCATGCCACAATAATTTCAGGTACATCGCCCACATCATTGATCGTCACTTTAATATTTCTTCCGTCGTGTTCGCCGGATATTTCCCATTGGTTTTCATCTTTTCGAATTTGGATGGTGCCGGCTTTCTCACCTTTTTTCTGTGCGGCACATACCGAGACTATAGCGTGTTCCAGTGCCGAAGAATTTTCCGCCTGAATGAACGGATACGCTCCGATCGCCGGGCGTTCAATCTTCTCCTGACCTATATAAAGGTCAGCCGAATCATCGCCTTCAATCGTAATATGGTCGGATGTTAAAGTGAGCGTGTTACTGCTTTTGCATACGCCGGATAAAAACGCATTCGGTCGTTCGATTTCGAAGCGGTCGCCGTTAACTGATCCCTTTCCCTTTTCATCATCGTTATAGATCTGAAAACGCGCCTGAACCGGTACTGCGTCTTTCAGCAGTATTACCCTGTCGAATAATAGTAAGACGTTCGGTTTCAGGAAAACTACCGTCCGCAGTACTTTGCCGATGTTATCGTTTATCAATCGGTATGCATCGGTGGCATCGCTTGTCGCTTTCATATATCGGTCGGAAGCCTCATAATTCAGAATCCAGGCTTCAGCCCAGGATGGATTTGTACCTTCGCTTCCATCATGATATTGATGCCCTTTGCCGTCGACCAGCACTGCCGTGTGAGCTTTTGTATACCGTAATACCCAGAGCGGAAGGGTATTTGAATAAGCAGCATTAAACGGATCGTGGAGCAGCCGCTCGCCGTATGCTTTAAATATAACGCTGTTTCTGTCGGCATGTTCGTGGTTGGCAGGACCGCCGCTCCGGAATGCCACGACCGAACTTTCCTCATCCCATCCGGTCCGGGATATCACCCAGTCGTTTACAAAACGAACATCGTATAATTCTTTACCGGGTTTTTCTACCGGTACTTCTTTACGAAACCATATTATGCCGAAATGACTGCGAATATCCCCCATTTCCTTGAGCACATATTGCGCAACCCCGTCATTTTTTAAATCGGCAATCCATCCGGCAACCGAGGTATCGCCCATGTTCCGGGCGTCGCCGAAATTCACCGCATCGTTCGGATTACCGGTTGTCGGCATCGACATCTGGAGAGCATGCCGGACGGTACCCGGGAAATTTATAATCGCCCGCTCATCGGTACCAAAGGTACGGTACAAAGCTTCCACGAACATCGTCATATGCAGTGTGGTATATCCCCAGTACCCGACGCCTTCGTCATAACTCCCATCCGAACCATACATCGGAGCGAAAGCCCGTGCACTTTGTAAAGCCATATCCAGCCACCGGGGGGCCTGCGGATGTTTATCGTGCAGCAAGCAAGCAGCCATTCCAAGTCCGCATATGGGTATAACCTTGAGATTTGTTGAATTAAGTATTATCGGCCAGCGGCTGAGATCATAACGGAAATCGTAATCGCTCTCGGGATCAAAACTCCATCCACGCACACGATCCGGATGCCGCATGCCGAATAAAGTTTGATAGCATGGGGGTGCACCTTTCTCCGCTATTTGTTTTTCCATCTCATCGATGGTTGCTTTGTCAAGAGACTCACCGATCCATTCCCGGGCACAACTCATCGCTATTGTAGTTTCCGGAGCCCTTTGTAAGCCGATGGTGATCTCACCGCCCTCAAGGAAATAATCCCATCGTTTATACTGTAGGATCCGGTCTATAGCCCTTTTTGCAACATCAAGATGCCGTGTGTCTTCCGCAACCATTGCCACAAAAGACGAACGTTCAAGCATCCGCCAGGTACGCAGAAGATGAAACACGTGATTATACAGATCGATCTCATCACGCAGAAATTTTATATCATCCTGTAAATCAGCATTAACCATACTCTCCCAGAACGATACAAAACGTGGATGTTTGATCGTTTCGCGAATGCGCGGTAGATCATTCTTGTTGAGTAGCAGCCCCTTCACAGGTTGTAACTCTGCGGCATACACCGGTTTTGTACCGAGGAATTGCCACGGCTGTAAAACAACAGAAGCACCCAGCAATGCCGAACGATTAATAAACTCTCGCCGATTGGATTTCATGATGACAGGTTCCTTTTATCAATAGTGAGATAGTATATTGTTTATGAGCTGTATGTATCAAACGACTGTATCGCAGTTGACGCACCCAATGCAGTGATACAATCTGCCGCCACCCTGTTTCCTATTCCTGCTGCCTCGAAAGGATTGAACCGCTTGAGTATAGCTGCTATAAATCCTGCAATAAATGCATCTCCCGCTCCTGTTGTATCGATAACGTTATTCACCTTTTCTCCCGCTATATACCGTATTTCATGCATATCCGAGATAATACACCCGTCTTTTCCCATTTTCACACCAACTATCCCCCGGGCACCTGCATCACGGAAAAAAGCAATAATTTCCTCCGGGTTTTCTCTGCCGGTAATGTTCCCTGCTTCATCGTAACTTGGAACAAAGTAGTCAACGTACGGTAAAAGCGATTTCAATTTTTGTAATGAAACATCGGGTTTACCGCCTGTATCCAGCAATGTTCTGCAATTCGTTTCTTCTTTAATAGTTTTTAGAATCCGGCCGAAATCCGGCTCCATTTCAGGAAGCAACCCGAGGTAACCGAAGGCAAAAATCCGGGATTTCCCTATCAGCGGCAAGTTTTTTAAAATGTCATCCGCTCGAAAATCAATCAAACAACCGCGGGTATGCAGGAATGATCGCTCGCCGTCCCCTGCAACACATACGATGGTGGATGCAGTCTGATTGTCCCTGTCGATTGTGAAACCGGATGTATCTATCTTATGTGTTTCGAATTCATTTAATAAAAACCGGCCGAGCTCATCGTCACCGATGCGTGTTATCGCTCCGGCTTGAAACCCTAACATTGAAAGATCGATTCCCACATTCGCCGCATTTCCTCCGCTCGACAGCTTTATACTGTCAATGAGCGATAACCCGCCCGGTTCGGGTAGAGTAGTACTATCAATTATACGCCCGATTATATCCACAACAGCGAGTCCCGCAACAATGACATCGGGTTGATTGATTATAATATCATTATGGGCATTCATTGCTCAGAGATTTTCAAAGTATTAAAATCAAGAACCCGCACCATATCCTTATACCTGATGGTAAGCATCTGACTTCCCACTTCCGCCTGGAGGTAAGGTCCATCAAATAACGCATAGTCCTCAATATGTACCGGCGAGTTGTTCAGGTACCTACGGTCGGGAAACGTGAATTGAAGTTTATCTCCTTCAGGATTCCGGTATGTTGCCTCCACCTCATTTTGCTGAAGGTTCGTTTCAGGAATTGCATCTTGCAGCGCAGATACAAAGTCAGCTATCGATTGATATTCATCAGTCGAACGCACCTCCACAATATAACCGTTCTGACGGTATGGGCTATGCAGTCTCCAGTTAATTTCCTCCTCAATCCAGTCGTATTCCCGGAACGGATACCATCCTATAAACGTATTTCCGGCTCGCATCATTATCCAGCCTGAATCACCGTGTATAACTTCGTCGAGCGTCTTCGGAAAAAAACCGCTGATATGTTCGCTGTTCGTTCCTTCCGGAATATCGTATAACACAAGTAAAGTGTTCTTATGCTGAAAGGTTCTCTCATACGGTGAACCGCCGGTCCATTTATCGGGTTGATTATAGGTTTGCTTCGATGGAACAACATCGGCAACAAGTGTTTTCTTTCGCTGCGGAAAGAACATAGCGAGCTCATAGCCCGACCAGTACGGATGCAAACCGAATACAGCGGTATGCGGTCGTCCCGATGTAAAACGAATATTCCATGTTTGCTGCTGTATCGGCTGCAGAATTCCTCCCTGCAGCGATCCCAGTGCATAGTCTCCGGTCATATACGTGTACTTGTAAACCGGGGGATTAATTTCATCGCCATACCGGATGACATTTCTCACTCGTTTTCTCTCTTTATGAACATATGCTTCATCCCGGTCAACGGCAATACGGTAAATAATTTCCGGAAGACGGTACCGGGATAAAGCCGGGAACAAAATCCATTGCGTTATCCTCGGTTCACCGGTACCAAAATAGAGATATGCATACGCCGACGAATTTGACCGGAGCGGTTCATACACGCCCGGTTCGGTAATACGGCTAAAACCTCCGACATACTGACCGTCAAGATGTTCTACAGCAAAATCCGCCATAAGGTAATCCGCCATCATCTTGCCGCGCTTTCGCATAGCCGGATCCTTTGCAAAGTCTGCAAGCAACAGCATCGGTATCATGTATTCCGGCAGATAATCAGGCGAATCAAATTCACCCTGTCCGATAGTCGTTGTAATTTCGATCCAGTGTATAATGTATTCTCTGGCTTTCTGCAGATTTTCGGCGGATGATTTACCATTGAACCATTCCTGGCCGGGAAGATCGGGCCATTGCTCGGCTGCAAGATATAACGACGTGTAATACATACACCAGTGATTCTCGGTATCACCCCGGTATGGCGCATAGGTTTTCCAGGAATTCCGGACAGCATCACGAACTTCCGGTGACATAACTTCTTTACCATATAAATATGCACCGATCACCGGGAACATCCAGAACATATCACCCCGCGGATCTTTCAGTAATTCAAGAAGCATGCTGTCGGCTTCATCGATATAGGTACCGCCGGCATACTTTGCAGCAACAGAATAATAAGTGAGATTGGACGATGTATCGAAAGCCATCGAGAGGAATTCCGCCCGTTCCTTGTATCCGGCTAAGTAACGGTCATACTCGTCAGTATTCATTGCCTGCGAAATCACAACCAGCGCACACACAAGGCTTAAAATAAAGGATAATCGTTTTAGTATGTATTTAAGGATATCCATTCTTTTATCTGTATTTAAGATCCCGGTACAAATTTAATCTGCTGAACATGCGCTCCGTAGAGACCTGCGTGCTGCCACGTAACGCCGCCATCGGTTGATTCGTACAGCCCGGCACCATTCGTTCCGACAATGATATGCTTTTGATCATACGGATTTACCGTAATCGCGTAGATCGCATCAAATGAATCGTCATCCCAGATAAGCTTCCATGTCTCTCCGTTATCCGTGCTTTTCCAGAGACCTGTTTCATATCCTCCGGCATAGACGCGGGTACCGTCTCCGGAAAACCCGATAGCATATGCGGCAGTCTCCGGAAATCCATTGCCGGGCATGAATGTTTCACCTCCATCATGACTGAAATAGACACCGTGGTCCTCGGTTCCGGCGAGCAGTATATCATTGTTCTGCGGATGCTGCACTATCTCAAGAATCTGGGGAACCCCTACTCCAAGTGCCTCCCAGGTTATTCCGCCGTTATTTGTTTTATACAGATCGTCTTCGGCTGCCGCGTATACCGTTTCAGCGGAATCAATATCAATTACCACTTTCTGCACAAACCATCGTTCCATTCCCTCCATTTTTTCCCGCCACGTTTGACCGTCGTCGGATGTTTTAAAAACACCGAATGGTGTAGAGACGTATACTATAGTAGAATCATAGGGATGAGGTGCAACGGACAATATATCCTCGGTAGTCCATCCCGTCAGTACCTTCCAGGATTTTCCGTCATCGGATGAACGGTGCAACCCGTTTCCGCCGGCTATATATAAACGAAACGTATCGTTATGATGCGAGTAACCAAGTCCATACGAAAAAAGATTGGGGTGATGCACATTGTGCCAGCTGCCGTCGATTTCACGCCTGAATAATCCAACCGATCTTGCAGGATGTGCATAGCCGAGCATCGATGCTTCATCCGGCGCGCTGAAAAGCACCGCACAGTAGACACTGTAATTATCCTCTTCTCCCTTTCCAGTTAAAAGCATGGATGGAAGAAGAATTAGTATGGTAACTAAATATGCGTACCGGAATTTCATACAATTTTATTCGATTTCGGTTATCGTACTCTTGTTAAAATCAAGAATACGTTTTTTATTTCCATATCTGATAGTTATGATACCGCTGCCTCTCTCACTTTGCAGATAAGGACTATCAAACAAACCGTAATCACTAAAATCCACCAATTCATCGTTCACCAATCTGTCACCGCCATAGGTGAAATCCAAAATATCGTCATTACGGTTCTTATAGATTACGCGGAGTGTCTCTTCCGTTATGTGAACTTCAACGGAAGCAGCAGAAAAATGTTTGATAAAGTCATCAAACGATCCATAATCCAACTTCCGCCCGACCTCTACTATTACCCCGTTCTGCAAGTCGTAACTGCTCCAGCGGTAATTAACCTCCTCTTCAATCCATTCATACTCTTTCAGCGGATAAAAAGCGATATAGACATCACCGTGTCTGGCAGCTATCCATCTGTTATCCAATTCTATTCGGTCATCAAGGGTTTTCGGGAAAAAACCGTCAATATGCGGATGGTTTGCTCCCGGTTCGATATTGTACAACACTATAATAGTATTCTTATACTGCATTGTTTGCTCATACGGCGAGCTTGCATTCCACTTATCGGGGTCGGTATACACCTTATGATATCGATCGACTTCATCGGCAAGGAACTTTTTCTGTTCCGGGAAGAACATCGCAAGCTCTTTCCCCGAATAATACGGATGCAATGTAAACAGTGTGTTGTTCGGTTTATTTGATACATACGTCACATCCCACGTATGCTGCTGGATCGGCTGTAAGATACCGCCGTGCAGGGATCCGAGCACATAGTCTTCGGTCATATAAGTATATTTGTAAACAGGAAGATTTCGTTGTCCGGCAAATCTGATGATATTTCTTGTACGTTTTGTTTCGGTAAGCACATACGGAGTGCTGCGGTCTGTACCAATGTTATAAATAATCTCAGGCAGCCGGTACGAGCTTAACGCTGCGAATACTATATTCCAACCGGAATGCCGGGGTTCACCCATTGGATTATCCCACGGAATAAAATCGGGTTCGCCAAAATAAAGCCATGCCCACGGCACGCTCGGTGCCGTCAGCGGATTAATGATATCCTGCGGGTAGTCTCTGCTGTGTCCGCCGCCGTAATTACCCCGCAAATTTTTAACTGCATAATCGGCAAACAGATAATCGAGTATCATTCGGGCACTTTTTTCCATTGCAGGATCAGCGGCAAATTCATACAACAACAGCATCGGGCTGAGAAAGGTCATCAGATAGGTAGGCGAATCGAATTCCCCCTGCCCTATCGTTATGGTAATGTGCATCCACTCACGCAGCCATCCTTCCGCTTCGATCAAATTCTCCGTTGAACTTTTACCGTTGAACCATTCACTTCCATCCAGACCGGGCCAGGTTTGAGCTGCAAGATACAAACCGGTATAATACATCACCCAATGGTTTTCGGTATCGCCCCGGTACATTGTCCTGTCCCTGTATGCACGGTGTATTTCAGACCGAAGCTCATCGGGAAGGAAATCCTTCGTGTGAAGATAGGTACCGATCATTTGATAGGCATAAAACATTCCACCCATTACATGGTCATCAGTAAAAGATAGTAATTCTTCAAGCGTCGCTTCCCTGTCCACACCCTGCACCAATTTTGCAGTCAGGACGTAAAGATTACGTTCGTCATCCTCAGAAGCCGCCTGCAGGGTTAGTGCTGCACGCTCACGAAAATCCTGCTGCGCCTGAAGACATAACGATAGAATAAAAAATCCTATGCCTGTAAGAATTGCAATCGTTTGCCAGTTAATTGTAGCTTTACAATTCATTCAATCAATTCCGGTGAAATAATATATTAATCTTGAACTGCTGTTACCGATAATCCCCATACCTGTCCTCCGTCCTGACTGTTGAACTCCCAGCTTTCTCCACCGTCGGCACTTCTGAACAATCCTCCGTTCAATGTTCCGGCAAAGATTATTCCGGGATCGGAGGGCAATATAACTAACGAATGAACATCGAAGTTTGTGAGTCCGTCAACCACCTGTTTCCAATTTTCGCCGCCATCGGATGTTTTATACACACCGCCGCCGTGAGTTCCCGCGTACAGTATTGCAGGATCGACGGGGTTTATAACGATCGAGTACACCGTTCGATGTTCAAGACTGCTGTTGCGTTGTTCCCAGGTTTTACCACCATCCGATGATTTAAAAATCCCGTGATCCTCCGTACCGGCAAACAATACCGATGCATCCTGAGGATGTTGAACAAGGACACGGATTCCCATTCCTTTGAGCCCTGTAGGTTTCCACGCGATCCCGCCGTCGTCGATGCTTCGGTATATCCCTTCCTCGGTAGCCGCAAACAGAACTGACGAATCGTTTTGATCAATCAGAAGATCCGAGGTGAACGGCAGTACCGGCAGTCCTGCATTCATTTCAGTCCACGACTGACCGTAATCCGCCGACGTAAACACACCGTAAGCGGTCGCCGCATATACGGTTCCAGGTGATCCCGGATCAACCCGTACTTTCAAGACTTCGGTAATCTCCCATCCCGTTGTTATCGTAAAGGATTTTCCGTTATCTCCGGAGCGTAAAACTCCGTTGCCGCAAGCTGCCCAAATTGTACCGTCGGGACCGGTTTCCGTATAAAATGTACGTATATACCCCCTCCATCCAATGTGTTCCCACGTTTCGCCGATATCGGAGCTTCTGAATATTCCGATCACAGGATTATCGATATTGTCCCATTGATGATGGCGGGAACTTAATACCGACATATAAATCGTATATTCCTCTCCTGCATTTGCATACAATACAAATGGTATGAGTAATACAAAGGCGGAAACGGGAAGGATAAAATTTCTGAACAGTATATAGTTCATATTATTTCACTACCCGGTCGATTATTTTTTGCATATTTTCACCGAACATTTTTTTCTTATCCTCATATGAACATCTTGCATATGCCATCCAGCCGAACTGTGGTATCGGATCGCGCATCGGTTGATCCGTTCCGAACAAGACTCTGTCTGCACCGACATGGTCAACCATAAATTCAATGACTTTGTACGTAACGCTGGTTAACGTTATTTCAAGCACTATGTTCTGAAATTGAAGCGCTGCATCTATTCCCTGTCGTGCAGCCGCAAACGAGCCGCCGCAATGCGCTACGATAAATGTCATATCCGGATATTTCGGTGCGATATCCTGTATTTCCTTGCTGAACTCGGGAGACGGGTGTAACAATGTATATGCACGTATCTTATTACCATATTCAAACCAGGGACTCCAGAGCGGGTCATTATACGGAATATCGGTGCGGGGATGATACGGTTTGATACCTTCCATACCAAACTCCTTATACACCTTATCCAGATGCGGCTGCCAGTCCTGTATATATTGTGGCTGCAATGTCGCATAGCCATGGTAAAATCCGGGGTAGCGCTCCATTGCCGAACGTACGATGTTGTTCCCTTCCTCAAAATCAACCCATATTCCGAGCCACGAACTAATACATATCTTATCGATCCCTATGAGTTTGGATCTTTCGAACATACTCTTCGCATCGGAAAACGGTTGATGCATAAATCCGACACCTACAGCATCGTCGTGTGCTATATGTGCATGGGAATCGATCACGAGCATATGATCCAAAGGTTTACCTTGTTTCGCCTTTTCCACGACCGGATCGTTTATCTGTTTATCCGGATAATCAACCGGCAGTTTTTCAAGTTTCAATAAGCGTGCGAGGTTTTTCCCGGCAATGAGATCTTTATCATGCTGATCGAGAGTACAATAATCCACAAAAGCTTTTGCAGCACCCGGTGATTTATCAAGGGCACCGGTTCCGAAAAGAAGCCGTTCGGCACCAAACCATTCACTGAAAATCTCGAGCGCCCGGTTTCCCTGATGATTGGAGAATTCAAGATATAAATTCGGGTGTTTGGACATCAAGGTGTAGAGATGCCGTGTTGCATCCCAGCGCGCTCCCTGCAACACTACATGTAATCCTTTGTGATATGAAAGAAGGATATCAAGATCGGTAAGCAACACCTCATTTGCCGGCTCGAGAATATCGGGATTATACATATATCCTCCCTCGACAAACAGAAGGATTCCGTTTTTCTCAAATTCATCAAGGAGCTTGCCGCAAACATCCTCCGTAAACCAATAATGATGTGTGCGTGGATACATCTTGGCTGCCTTAATGCCGTTATCTATCATCTCCCTGACACAATCTTCCGGATTCGGAAATTCACCCGTATGTGAAGGTAAAACCGTCCATACACCGTAAAGCCGGTCACTTTTCTTCAACTCTCTCAAAAGTATTTTATTTCCAAAGGAGGGATCGTATTCCTTTGCAGTCCAGTGAGCTATCAACGCACCTTGTATACCGCACCACTCCATTTCATCGAGCAATACTTCCGTTTCGAAAGGAGTTTCCACATCTTTCGGTCCCCTCTTCCCCACCATTGCATAGCAATCAATATATTTTCTTTCAGACATGATCACCACCAGAATGGTTGAATGTTCTTGCGCTCTTTTTGCTCCGCATCAATCGCCCGTTGCAAAGAGACAGCAGCTTTTTCGAGCGTTTCGTCAATATCAGACTCTTTATGCGAATATGAGATGAACCAGCGTTGATTTGCAAATATTCGCTCACGATAAAGTTCACGGTGCCAGACATATTCAAGCCGCTCGTTGTAGTTCTGATCCGGGGTGTTGATCTTCAAAAAAGATGCAGGCGGTAAACCGGCGGCATATGCTTCAAGGGAAAGACTCTTTGCAATTTCTTGTAATCCCTTCATCAGGCGCTTACCCATTTTCCAGATATGGTCATGTACCTTTTCCCGTTTCATTATGTTGAGCGTTGCGATCGCCGCTGCAATGGATAATGTTTCTCCGGCATACGTAGTGGTCATTTTAAATTTATAGAGTTGTTCCATATACTCCCGCTTACCCACATACGTTGACAAAGGATACCCGTTCGCGAGCGCTTTGGCATAACCGGCAAGATCCGCATCGACTTTGAAATATTCCTGCGCACCACCGGTTCCTAATCTGAAACCTGTCAATATTTCATCGAGCACAAGTAAACTGCCGTATTCCTTAGTTATATCTCTCAAATAACGTATATACTCACCGGAAGTATCCTCGTTAAAGTCATAGGGAATGGAGATGATACACGCAACCTTTTCACCATATTGTCTCATCAATTTCTCTGCCGCTTCACAATCTCCCCAGGGAATGATCTTTACATACTCCTTCAGGATTTCCGGCACACCGTTATTCGGGCTGTCCTCCGTTGAGAACCAATCGGGATAACCGTGATAGCCGCTCATTAAAATCATATCGCGCCCTGTACAGGAACGCGCTATGCGGATGTTGGATGAGTTCACATCCGCTCCCGTTTTCATAAACCGGCACATCTCGGCATTCGGTATCATTGAGCAGATAAGCTCGGCGAGCTCATATTCAATCGGGCTTGCCATGCTGAACAGCACCCCTTTTTCCATCTGCTTTCGAACTGCATCGTCAACTTCGTCATAACAATAACCGAGAGTAACCGGACCAAGAGACAATCGAAAATCAATATATTCATTGCCGTCAACATCCCAGAGACGGCAGCCCTTACCGCGCTCAATATATTTTGGCATAACATCTTCAAAGAAGGGATACGGGCGTTTTGCATTTGTTTGCGTACCCCACGGTATTCGGGATATTGCTTTCTGAAAGTGTAGATTGGATTTTTCCATTATGTTCTTTTTAATATGTGGTGCGCATGCATCCTTATCTTAGCCGTATCACTGCGTACTATCTGAGCCATTCACATTACATACGCACCACACGAGGTTATTTACTTTTCGGTATATTCGATCTGTACCCCTGCTTTTTTATTTAAGCGGAAAGCAGCATCCACATAATGACTCTCCTCAACCGATGTATTTTTAAACTTCACTTTTCTGCCGTTTATCCTGACTCTCGTTGCTTTCGTATTTACCGGCAGAAGAACGTGCAAATCGACACTTGCTTTCCCCTCAACCTCCAGCTCGATAGTCTTTTTTGCCGGTTCGTGCCCATACGTATAGCCGAACGATGCACCCGATGCACCGTATACAGTTTGCACACGGGCTTCGTTTTCACCTGCTGCAATCCACCGCGGTGATAGTTCAACAGCTTTATACAGTTTGTTCATATCAACAATACCGGCCAGTCCTTCTATTAATCCATACATCATAGCCGACGATCCCCAGGCATCTGTCGGCGATGCATCCGGACTGGTGCTGGCTTCAATCGAAGCTGGCCGTCCGTCGGGGAAGTACCAGAGGTACGTTTCGTTATTACCGGTTAATTCTTCGTACTTCAGAAGTTGTTTAACTCCATATTCCTCAAAGCCGTGCCGCAAAGCAGCGCGGGCAAGCTCACCGCCGACAAGCGGCATAATACCGCCGTTACAATACGCGCCCGCCACAAGTTTTTCGTCCCCGTAAATACCACCGGGAAAGGGAGGATCAATACTGAACCATTCGGCAAAGGCATCGGTCTGTTCACCGCGTTTCTTATATTCACGAATAACAGCCGCAGCTATTTCCTGCGTCGCCAGACCGCGGTTTATGTTCATCGGATTGCTCAGACTTAATTGTTTGCTCTCATCGACACCATCGATCTTCACCGGAACCAATGGAACGCGGTGTGAATAGAATTGTCCGTTGAAACACACCTTGTTTGCCCGGTTACGGAATGATGTTGCAAAACGCTTCCAGTGTTGAGCGCGTTTTTTGTTTCTCAGGTGCTCATAGAACGACTGCATTTGTCTGAACGCCAGATAGTAACCGGAAGCATCACCATGCATAATTCCCCAGAACGTATCGTCGGTAATCTGAAAATTTAACCATGGATGCCGGCCGGCAGTATAATCAAAATCCCAGGTATCGATAGTATAGGCGCGCTTTACCAGTCTATGTTTTGGATCCCATCGCCACGGATCGGTGAGTATGTACTGCAAGGCCTTTTCCATATTCGGCAGCAGCGACTTCATCCATACATCGTCTCCCGTTGCCTGCCATGCCATATACACCGCATTGATAAAGCGGAATTCAACATCCGCCTCGACCGGTACCCGAACGTATTTTGCCCAGTTTTCTTTTTCACAGGGCACTTTTTCAGGCGTCATAGTAAAGTAATCGAATAACCATCCTTTTTCGGTCTGCGTTTCAGCAAAATGATCGACGATGGATTTCATATCTTCTTCCCAGTATCTGAATCCGCGCATCATATCGGCGTAATCGCGTATCCATATACTCGGAGCGTCGGGTGTCCGGTAACCGCGCACTTTGGTCCCGAACATGTTGTATTCGGTTATATCATGTAACAGAAAATTTTTTATACGGGGATACAATGCATCGATACGGCTATTGCCGGTCGAAATGTATGTTTCACTCATCTGCTGACTCCGTTGAATATTTTTCCAAAATACTTTGATTTACAGTGCTTCATTCAGATTTATTTGGGAGTTTTTATATGACCACGGTATACCGGGTACCCGCCATTGGAACTCGGGATCAATTTGCGGCTCATCATTTTCTCTTCCGGTCATAAGCTCGATCTTTCGCCGTAAATGATCACCGAAATTATCTCCGTATATAAACGTTGTCTCACCGGCAGCGGAATAATACATCCATCTTGTATCTGATGTTTCCCACAGCTTCAACAATTGTTTTGTGTTTTCTATTTCATCAAGCACCATATCGTGCAGCAATGTACGGCATTCTTTCTTTTCATCATCGTCATTTGTTTCAAGATATCCGTGAACACCGGTTATCCATGCAGCGACATTACGCTGTGACCGGAAAAAACATTTCAATGCGGTCAATCTGTCGCGTAATTCAATAAAATGTTTTCCACATTTCTTGTCTTTCGTCTTCTCTACAATATCATCAACAAACGACAGGGTTTTCTCCATTCTTGGAAACAGTTCAGCATCCATCCGCTGTACGTTCTTCTGCGCTTTCGGTTGGTCGGTTAATTCAAATCCCACATCGTATCGGAAATCAATCCGTGCCCGATTATGTGCCGTGGCGAGTAAATGGTTCTCATAATATGCACGATCTTCCTCGGAAATAGCCTCGATATTCGGTACTATAGGACGGATAAGGATTCTGTACCAATTCGCCCACCCGTTATATAACCAAACAGGAATCGGAGTTGAGCGGAATATATCATCGGACTGCTGCCAGAGTGAGAACAGAAATTGTGCATATTCAGGTCCGACCCACTGTTCGGCTTTTTGCAATAATATGTCATCAATGCTGCAATTTGAATCAAACTGAAAGGCGCGCAATATTTCCTGATTTATATTATGCGAGACATATGACGGCGGAGTCACACCACCCAGATGGCAAATACTTGTAACATCCTGTTCAGACATTTCTTTTAGTTTTTCATATATAAGATAGGGGAAGGGTATTCCGGTCAGCGGTTCGTGATTCCACAACACATCCGGGGTATAATAAACTTCCGTGCTTACCCCTTTTTCCTGGAGTTTAGCCATTGCATCTTTCTCACCGGCATCGAACTTATTATGCAGTGCGGTTAGATGTATTTCCGGCACATCGTCATATTT
This sequence comes from Ignavibacteriales bacterium, assembly GCA_003568415.1. Taxonomy (GTDB): domain Bacteria; phylum Bacteroidota; class Ignavibacteria; order T3Sed10-11; family T3Sed10-11; genus T3Sed10-11. The sequence goes on along the minus strand of PWXV01000071.1, from coordinate 13,093 downwards.
AGGATGTTTATACGAGAGTTCCCACCCGGTCGATTTAAAAGATCCGGCTTCAAGGTCTATTCCATTATCAAGGTTTGCAAATATATGATCGAGTTCATGTGCAAAAGCTTCAAATCGTAAAATGACACGGAAATCCGGATTGACTATCCGTCCCGCATCCCTGAGAATTTTCAGAAACCGCACAAGGTTCAATGCTGCAGCTTCGGCTATTTCCTTATCGCCCTTCCATTCCCGTATTACATAACCGCCGCCGTTTCTGCCCACGTAAAGCGAATTAGTGTATTCAAAACCTGCACCGCTGTCGTTTGAGTAAATTGCAATATAGTCGAGTGCCGGTACTTCACGAACAAGTTTTTCCATCATTTCGGCATAGTGATCCTGCACCACCGGGTGAGCGATCGATAAATTATACCGCGGTTTGAAACTCCGGAGCGGATGATCGACCCGCGCACCCCGTAACATCGGATAGCGTTCTAACAACGCATCGGGAACAGATCGCGGCTCAAAACAGACCATACCGGGTGTCAATCCGTATTTCTCTGCAAAGGCGGCATTACTTTTGAAATAATTAAGATTTGTCAAGAGGTAATCTTCTTTGTATATCCCCTTGTTCAACTTACTTGAGACATACTGATCGAGAGCATGGCAATACGTATAAAAACGGTGTAACACCTCTCCCTTGGGACCGGTCTCAAACTGGATCGGCGATGGGATGCCGTTAACCTCAGCGTGAGAAAACCCGGCCCGGGCAAGATTTGCAAAGTGTTCATCTCTGCCAATATACTTTGCCGTCCGGGCATGCTGGTTCACAAAATGATCGTATTCGAGACGGTTTCTCGTAAAAGTAACATCGAAAAATGTCCCCTCCTGAAACTCTGTAATATCCCTGTCGATAAGATTCTCGGTGACGTGGCGTACGAGTGCATACAAGTAATGGAAACCGGACGCAAGCATATATCCGGACCCCGATTCATCCAATTGTACATACAACCATTCGCGCCCTTCCGGTTGTGCCGGCTTTTTAAATCCTACTGTATTACGTATCTCTCCGGCATTGTTTGCAATTCTCAGTGTCCCGCTTTTGCCGGTACCGAAACTCCATTCTTTTTCAATAATTTCCGCCTGTGTACATATAGTCTGTTGTAGATACTCAGCTGCGGTTCTCTGAACACGGGATGTATCCTTAACTATCTCTATTGTTTTCACATTAGCAAGCGCCGATCGTATTGTGTTCTTACCTGAAGACGTCATTCAAAATTATCCTTTCAATATTATTCGCATCTGTACCACTGCTTATTGCATGCTATAATCATTTTTTATTTTACTATATTCATCCGGAATACCGGGTACGCGCCACTGATAATCGGGATCGATATACGGTAGATCGTTCTCTCTTCCATCCATATAGTGTATTTTCTTTTTAAGCAATTCACCGAAATTATCGAAGTACATATAGGTCGTTTCACCAACCGCTGAAATATACATCCAATACGTATTCGAATCCTCCCACAGGGCGAGTAGTTGTTTCATGTTTTCAATCTCGTCTATTACCATTTCTTTCAGCAGCATCCGGCACCGTTCTTTTTCCTTTTCATTGTCAGTTTCAAGATAACCATGCACTCCGGCCACCCATACCGCCGCATTTCTCTGATTTCTGAACCAGCACCGTAAACCACGGAGACGATCATAGAGGTCGGTAAAACAATGTACGGCTTGCTCAGGTAGCGCTGTTCCCAACAATTCCTTCAGGGATTTCAAAATCGAGTCAAGCTGAGGAAACACGTATTCGTCCATACGTGCTGCGGATTTTTTTGCTCTGGGCACATCAACCAATTCAAAGCCGACATCCCAGCGTAAATCAACCCGTGCCCGGTTGTGCGCGGGTGATATGAGATAATCTTCATAGTATGTCCGCTCTTTTTCCGGAATGGCATCAATGTTCGGTATTAACGGCCTTACCAGTGTTCTGAACCATACACCCCAGGCAGTATAAAGCCAGATTGGAATTGGATACGCCCTGAATACTTCATCGCATTGTTTCCATATCTTTGTAAGCGTTCCGGCATACTCCTCACCAGCCCATTCTCCTCCTTTATTCAATAATAACCGGTCAACATCAACGGAAGGGTCGAGCTGAAACGAACGGAATACTTCCTGATTTATATTGTACGGCGCAAAAGACCCGGGCGTTATACCGCCAAGTTGTGCTATATTATCCGTGCCGTGCTTCCAAAGATCCTTTAACTTGTCGTGAATAAGATAGGGATATGGAATACCGAGCAGCGGTTCGTGATTGTTAGCAGCACCGGCAGCATACATAAAATCAACCTGTGCCCCCCGTTCGTTGAGTTCTTTTATCAGCGGCTTTTCATCGGGACTGAAGCGGTTATGCCACACGGTGGTATGAATTTCCGGTACGTCATCATACTTCGGGTGTTTGTAGGTAAGTGCCCATCCTTTGGAAAGCAGCGAGGATACTTCCACGTCGATCCCGTAATCGAGATTATCCATTATATGACTGTGTTCATGCCAGAACGCTTCCATCCGCAGAAGTGAACGGAATTTCGGATTCACGGTGCGGCCGGCGTCTCTTAATATTTTTAAAAACCGGACAAGATTTAACGCTGCCGCTTCAGATATCTCTTTATCGCCTTTCCACTCACGGATTACATAGCCGCCGCCGTTTCTACCGACATATAATGAATTTGTATATTCAAATCCTGCACCGCTGTCATTCGACCATATGGATATAAATTCAAGTGCAGGCACTTCCCGCATCAGGTTTTCCATCATTTCCCTGTAATGGTTCTGTACTACCGGATGGGCAATGGATAGATTATATCTCGGCCTGAAACTTCGTATGGGATGATCAACGCGCGCACCCCGCAACATCGGATACTTCTCAAAAATTTCATCGGGAACGGAGCGCGGTTCGAAACATAAAAGTCCGGGTATGAGACCATACTTTTCTGCAAGACCGGCATACTTTTTCAACAGATTGATATTTGCCTGCAGATAATCGTCCTTGTAAATTCCTTTGTTCAGAAAACTGGTAACGAATTGATCCAACGCCGGACAATATGTATAGAATCGATGCAACACTTCGCCTTTTGGTCCCGATTCATACGGAACAGGATAAGCAAGGCCGTTTACTTCGACGTGTGAGTAGCCCAGACGCGCAAGATTTTCAAAATATTCCTCTGGTTCGAACCCTTTCGCCGTTCTACCGTATTGCGTAAGAAAAACATTATAGTGGGCACGAAGTTTTTTTAGCGCAACCGGAAATATTTTCCCTTCCGAAAATGTTTTCACATCCTGATCCTGTAAATCTTCGTGCAGCTTACAGACAGCAGGATAGACAAGATGCGGTGATGATACCGCGAGGGTACAACTATTTTCCTTATTTACCTGAACATATATGTATTCCCTTTCACCCTGCATTCCGTTCCCGATTGCCGGTATTCCGTCGGGTTTCCATATCTCTTTGTCTGAAAGTCGCAAACTATCCTTCGATTGCTTCTCTTTTGTAAAATCCTTCTGCTGAACCTCTGCCTGCGGACAGCAATTTTCAACAAGATACTCTGCCGCAGTACGATAGACTCTTTTCCCTCCGATTGGAATCTCAATTGTCTTGGTGGTTTTCAGAAATGTGCCGATATTGTTGGAATCCATAAACATCTTTCTTCGTATTAGAATTATCGATCATTGAGAGTTTAAACATGGAGGCAATTCATCCTGAGTAACGGCGATCGTCACCTGTTTATCCCCGACACTGATTTTGGAATATCCTATGAGCGTGTTTCTTTGGAAATCCCGTATTTCTACATAGAGCATATAATCATCTTTATTAATTATGCGTTCAGGTATCTGTACGGTTCCTTTAAGATACCTTTCCCAATTATTTCCCCATACCGGTACGCTGCCATCACAGGGATAATCCGGTGATACAAGCTGCAAGCTCACATAGGGCGGACGTTGGTAGAGCGGATTAACCAGTGCATCCTCAAAAAAAACATTGCCTTTCAATTCTATATTAATTGTCCACAACGAAGGATCATCCCGGTCTCCTGTAAACGGTGATTCAACCGGAAGGTTAACTAGAGGCGCATATTCCACTGCCGGAACCGACCATCGGAATCCTCCATCTGTACTTGTTATTTCTCCGCTTTGTGTTTGTAATATAAACTTACCGGTCGATGCATCATATGCTATGCTGTCTACATCTTCATACAGCAGCCACGACATTGAAACCCAGTCAGTATTATTGGTTACCGAACGACGATACACGGCAGGTCTGCCCCTCACTACCGCATATTCAAACTCCTCATTATCAAGTTCTACGCTGATAACCTGTTGAACTTCACGTTCGGGAAATCCGCGGTTAATGGATATCCACGTTTCACCGCCGTCATACGATTTATACATTCCGACATTGGTACCGGCATACACTACATTTGTACGTTCGGGATCGACGGCAAAGCTGCGGGCAAATTCGCACGTGAGCGTTTTACCAAGCTCAAACCACGACTTCCCGCCGTCGATTGTTTTCCAGTTTGAATAATCGGTACCGGTGTACATAACTTCCGGATTTCCGGGTTCAAACACGATTCCCGAAATCAGGTAAGCACCGTAATAAGGCGTCCGGATTTGCGGCTCCATACCCCGTGTTAATGACACCCAGCTTTCACCGTGATTATACGATTTGAACAAACCCTGATGGTGCGTACCGATAAAAACCAGGTCAGGATCGGTGGGATGAAATAAAATCGGATCGGCGCGGCGGAATATACCCGATATCCAGTGGTGCGTCCAGGTGTCGCCGCCGTCTATGCTCCTGTGGTAACCACCCTCCCATCGTGCCCCCAGAAATATATCCGATGGATTGTGAGGGTTTATTGCTATCTTTTGGAAACGGCTGAATCCCCATAACTCTTCGGGATGTGAGCCTTCCCAATTTTCTTTCAGAAATTTCCGGTAATCGAAAACCAATTCCCATTCTTTATTGTGTATGTCATTGTTTCGATACACACCCTCCGGAGCAACCAGAAAAAGCCGATCCGGATTTGTGCGATCGATCGATACCTCACATATCGTTACCGAATCCAATCCGATAAGAGACCATGATGCACCGCGGTTCTCCGACATCCAGAGGCCGGTCTCCTCCCCTCCGGCAAATATCCTTGAAGGGTCTTCCGGATCAATTATCGCCACAAAGTATCGTTGAAATCCGGGATCGGTATTTATTGCAATCCATTCTCTTCCGCCGTTTCCACTTTTATATAAACCGGCACCGATAGTCGCAACATACACGATATCAGGATTCTCATAATCAACGGCGATTTGCTGAATGTACGCGGCAGCAGGCGGCGGTAATTCATCGTTGGATAAATCGGCACTATGAAGGGCAGAATTTGTAACTGCGGAAATAAATACAATTATAACGGCAGTTTGTATAAATCGATATGCATATAATACGTTCATCAGTTAGTAACTCTTTCCGATAAATTGTCAAGATCCCTCCTGTTGGCAAGATCCCATACAATTGAGAATGTAAATTGAGATGTTTGTTTCATAAATTCCGGATCCATTTTATCCGCCGTATCGGTGGGCGTATGAATACCGATGGGCGGACCGGTAAGGGCATATAAGAAAATCGAGGGCATACCTTCCTCACCGAAGAAGTAGTGGTCGGAATTTGCAGCGTTCGGCCGTTTCAATAATTCGTGGCCGAAACGGGTTTCGTTTATCTCTTCGATTAATGAGAAATAATTCGGATAGGTAACACCGCCCACTGCCATATAGCCGGTTCCGCCTCCGAGAATATCGAGATTCAATACTGCGTGTGTATTTTCATGGGGAACGATCGGATCTTCATATACATAATATTTTGAGCCCAGCAGTCCCATCTCCTCACCCGAAAATCCGATAAACAATATGGATCTTCGCGGTCTGAAACCCATCTCCGCAAATTCGTCGAACATACGGGCAAGTTCAAGCATTACCGCTGTTCCGCTTGCATTGTCGTGAGCGCCATAATGAATATGACCCGCTATAGTCCCGACATGATCGGTGTGTGCACAGATAATAACATATTCATCCCTTAATCTGCGGTCACGTCCTTCAAGTAAACCGGCCACATTAACGGTCGGCTGCTCCCGGTGAAATTTTGTATGAATCTCTCCGCTTAATCGTATTTGCGGTGCACGCCGGACTGCTCCCTGTTGTCTTGCAAGATATCGCGGTTGCGTTAATTGATCGACGACATCATCGGTTACCTGATACACGGGAAGTCCCTCTATTACATTATTTGAAATTGAACCAGCCGTTGAGCCGCGAAGAAGGAGAGCGGCTGCACCAGCTTCGGCAAACCGGCGGGTCATATCTGCAATATATGCCCGGCGCAAACCACGGGCTTCGTACGGTGTCAAATCCTCATCCGGCCCGGGTATAACCGATGGGGGAATAAACAAGACTACAGCATTACGAGCAGCGGCAATATCGGAATCAGTTGCACTTGAATCTATGATCATAAACGGACGATTGGAAAAACTGCCTGCACCTGTTGTACTCGCAGGGATAAAATCATCGAGCACGTTGAAATGAACACTCCTCCCTCCGATAGACGCAAGCAAGACAGCAGGTTCAAGTATTTCATTGTAATCTACTGTCCACCATTGAAAGTAGGACGTATCGTACACAACCGGTTGCAGATTATAACCCTTCATTTTATTTCGTACGTAATCGGATGCGTCCATCATCACGGGTGTGCCGGTCGGTCGTCCTTTGTATTTGCCGTCGGCCAACTCAAAAACGTGGGCAATAACTGAATCGGCTGATGCTTTGCCCAGTATGGAATGCAGGTCCTGCTCCGATGGTTCGCGGCTGCACCCACTGAGCAGGAATACTACTGTAAGTGCTAATAATGGAATTTTAACAATTCGTTGCATAGTGTATAATCCGTTGCAGTAGTGTGGTCATTTCTTTTTAATTGTTTCTTCAAACCGGACACCTACAGGGTGTTCTTCATCCAGTAACATTTTCGGATATGCAAGAACGCGTTTCCGGCGTTCCGGATCATGCTTTGTGAGTTCATCAACCCAATGCAATCCGTATTGCACGTGAGTCACTTCGTCCGCCAGTATATATTCCAGGACACGAACCGATTCCGTATCACCTGAGTTTTTTGCTTTTGCAATCCAGTCACGTACGTGTTTACTGCTTTCCCGTTCGAATGTCATATTCGATAAAGCAAGCCGTTCCAGTGGATCCGGCCGGTTCACATCCATTTCCCAGCCCCAGAAGTTCACCGGATACATACCGACAGATCCACCCAGCTCTTCCAAACGGCGTTGAATAATTTCCGCGTGCCGGGCTTCATCCCAGGACTGCCGTGCCATATCGATTCTCATTGCCCATGGGAGATCAGGAAACTCGGCAAGAATTCTTCCGGTCCGCTCAACGGTGATAAACTCGCTGTTCAGAAGATCGTGCAGCAGATGAAGTTTTCCTTCGTTGGTTTCAAATGTCCAATTCTTTTCGGAATATTCTTCGGCATTATCTATAATAGTCCATCGTTCATCCCGCGCGGGATGTTTGCTGTAACCGAATTCTTTCTTAAACGAGTAGGTACCGGGATCCTTTCCTTTCGCAATCAAACCGCCGCAGTCGTCCCAAGCTTTCTGTAATTCATTTTGCCATCGATTCACTTCATCTTTTTGTTCCGGTGCTTCCTCAATAAGTTTGGAAATAACGCCCTCGGCCCACGTAATATCATCCCGTTCGGCTTCTATGATACTTCGCAGGATTCGTTCCGATGGTTCATCCTCAGGCAGAGCAATTAATGACAGATGTCCGGTCAGCGCTTCAACGAGTCCGGATTTAAGCACCCGGTATAATGCCACCAGGCGATGTAATGTGCTTTCAGCATGCCAAATCTTTTCCAGCAATTTTACAAAATCGTCACTTGGTGCAATGCTGTGGTACCGTGCCTGGCGGGCTTTGAGTTCCGGTAAACGCCTGCCGATTACATCGGCATGCACAATATCCTGATACATCTGCCTTCCAAAAGATATCTTTACGTCCGCTTCCGGTATCGACTCGACCCATCCACCCATTAACTCCACTATCTGAATTTCGAGATAGCGGTACTTGGCGAGCAGGTCTGCACCCTTTTTTACACGAATTCTCTCATCCATTTGAGTCATACTATTCCTCCCTAATAGTTATTTTACGAACTTGATGGTTGCTATAGATCTCGCATCTGTTTGTAATGAAACCGCTCCTTCGTTATCACTCTGGATGTCTTCATACGGAAGCTCGTTTAAATTCACTTTCTGCACATTCTTTTGCGCAAACTGCTGATGAATACGAACTTTTTTTGCAATATCATCCGGATTATACCAGCGAAGAACAATTCCATCCTGTTCCTCACCTTCCTTCAAAGCACTGATCATACACCCGGAAAAATCCGCCTGCAACCATGATCGTTCCGTGGGCAATGCATCCTGGTTTTTTCTGCTTATTGTATACAGCGGGGTAGTATAATCATCCACAATTTTAAAAATAGATGACCATTCACCGTGATCGTCTTCATCAAGGGGATATACTGCATAATTGAAGGTATACGTACCGAGGCACTGAGCTCCCGGCGTCATATTTTTCCATGCAGCTTCGCCTCCGCGCCGGGTTTTCAAATCACCGTGTGATATTGACCCTACCGACCGGAGCAAGGTTATTGCGACGGTCCCCTTTTTATCGAGTATGAGATCATACTCCGGTAATCCGAGTGCCATTATTGCAAGACCTTTATTAGCATTCTTAATACACATAAACCGGTGCATCGGAGCGCAGGTAGGCGGTACTTCGATAGGAAAATCTTTATAATTATACCTTTGATGTTTCCGTTCAACAATTGCAAACGGCGTATCGGCATAACTCACATTTCCCTGAACTCCGCTTGCAAATGTAACGCGGAAGCGGTGATCCTTCGCGCGGTTTGACACGGTTGTGGTTATATCTATGCGCGCTGACTCCGGCCGGAGCGATACTACCGATCGTATATGATTTGTAACGTAATTCTTTGCCCGGGACCGCCTGCCGGCCGATGCCGATTCCGGTAGTTTCATTGCGTATTCGAGGGTTATCGATGCATCGAAAGGAGTTTTATCGATGGTGATCTTTGGTTTGAATTGGTTTGAAAATACAACAATATCCTTATCCGGCGGACAGTAATTATATTCATCACCGATGTCGCCGCTGTCTTCGAATACATGCAATTTTTTATATATCCTATCATTTCTCTTATCGAGTAAGGTCAGTTCGCCGCGGGATGATACATCGAGCCGGACCAGATCATTTTCGATATAGTTTTTACCTTTTTTAATCTTCGCACTCAAAGATTTTGAACGTTTCTTCTTCACCAATTTATACCCTTTATACCCGAATGAGGGCACATCTTCCGCATAGAACCGTACTGAAAATCTGTCAACAAGCGTTTGGTGCGGATAATCGTACTTGGAATATGTTATACCGAAAGCTTCTTCGCGATGGAGTATTTCATACGGAATTTCGTTTCCCGAAGGATCCAAAAGCGTGAAACTCTTCACCGGACTTTTTTTCGGAGCAACCTTTACATCGGGATTTAATCCCACAACGATATCCTTCAAATAAAAATCAACTGTAGCGTAAACAACATCCGACCGAACCTGCGGCTGCATATTAATGACAAATACATATGTATCGTCCTTATAGTCATCGTAAGAGTAAGGCAGCAGCTCATCCCAACAAAACCGCTGAACTGCTTTCGCAATTTCCTTTACACGCTTGAACCGTATCATCATTTCCTTATGCACACTATCGATGCTTGTGGCACAAATACTGTCGTGCGGATGATTTTGAAGTAACAATTTCCATGCTTTCCTTATCAGCGGTAATTGTGAACGAAGTCCTTCACTAACATACAGTGCGTGTACGGGTTCCACATACCGTTCAAGTAATTGCTGACATGCAAAATTTGCCTGCTTGATATACATATTGCTTGAATATATACCGCCCTGTACAGCAAATGCCTGTCTGAAACCGAACCGTAATTCTCCGTTTACTACCGGGAGATTACCCGCTTCCGAACGCAATGCAATGGTATAATCTTCAAGATTACTATGTTTATATATTGATTTCCGGTCCTGATCCTGCATAATACGGATCGCTTCAGGTACCGCTGGATCAGGCCAGTGATGATCACCGCCGTTAAACCAGAGACGCTGATTGGTTTGTGCCCTTTTATGGAGTTCGGCCGTTACCCGTTTCCGTATTTCATTTACCCGCTCCCGGCCGGCCGATTTAAAATACCCGGCGCTATATCCAAATTTTGACAAATGGGTCATCAAAATACGTGTTCCGTCATGACCGGTCCAGTAATATTCCGAAGATTCCTGACCGGGTTCACCGCCAAATCCCCGCCACAAAATAACATTATTTATATTAAAACCCTGCAAAATTGCCGGCATCATAGCAATATGGCTGAATGTATCCGGAAGATATCCTACCTGCATAGAGCCGCCGAACCGTTCACCGATGCGGTGCCCCAACAGAAGATTACGAATGGTCGCTTCACCGCTTACAAGAAGTTCATCGGCAAGTACATACCACGGACCGATAAACAGTTTGCGTTCCTCGACCAGTTTCCTGAGCACCTTCTCCTGCTCCGGCCTCACATTCAGATAATCCTCTAAAATTATGATCTGTCCATCGAGCGTAAAACACCTGTACTCCGGATTCTTCTGAAATAACTCAATGAGATCGTCAACCAGATTAACAAGCATAGATCTGAATTCTTCGAAACTTAAATACCACTCACGATCCCAATGAGTGTGCGATATTATGTGATATGTAGGTCGATTGTGTTTTGATTTCATAGCAATGATTGCCTGATATACAGTCTTCCTTATGAAAAATATTTAGAGATAGCTTCCTGAACGATGTAACTACGCTCAATATTGCCGGTCGGTGCAAGCTCATCGGATATCCCGAGTATCAGATTTTTACCGAAGAAATCAAATAAATGTTTTGTCGTCGTGATGAGTTCATCGACACTATATTGTTTTTCAAATAATAGTGCCGGGATTCCATCGATCAATATCTTATCACCAAATGCTCTCTTTAAGTCAGGAATAGTCACATCCCCCTGCGGTTCGGGAGTGGGTGCTTCAATTGCATCAAAATTCAATTCCTTGATCAGCGGCAGGATCGGCTTTAACGATCCATCCATATGGATGTGACAGAATTTTCCTTTATCGTGCAGATGATCGACTCGTTTGTTATAGTACGGGACATGATATTTAGAAAACAATTTCGGCGAAATAAGGTTTGCATCAATATTTTCACCAAAATTGACGATTTGTACCGGCGAATCACCTACTGTGCGGTATAGCTCATCATCCCATTGATCGATATCCTCCATAAAACTCTCGATCTCTTCGGTATGGAAGTGTAGTGCCATTATTGTATTTTCAAGTCCCATATAATTGATGATCAACCGCTGAATTGGCGAACGGGGAAGCATTGCTGTCACAATACCGTCGTCGCCAAATTCTCTTTCGGCAATACGGAAGGCATTCGCATCGAAGTGAACCTTTGTATGTTCCAATATGTAAGCCATTATGGTGAAATCTTCCGGCCCCTTCACGGGAAACTCTTTGTGTTGTCCCTGTGTAATCACCTCACGCAATGATCCTTCCGGAGTTTTCGTCGTGATAACCCGTTCATTCGGAGCTGTACGTTCCTCGTTGACTACAATTTTACTGTCCGCATTTAAAGTCTGATATAGTAATCGAATGCCGAGAATCTCATCTGCATACCGGGGAGAGGCATCCATAATCCGGTATACATCTATCATACTTTTTGATTGTAAATATGTCGGTACGTATCCGTCATACTTCGGGAAATTTTCACTGAACGATTCCATATAATCGGTATCCGGATATCCTTCGGGGACTCGATTTTGCAACCCGTTTCCGTAATACCAATAGTAGAGCCGTGGTTGCCAGACAACGTCGTTGCGGGATTCACGCCGGAAAGTAGCCAGTATTTTCTCACGTGTTGTCATGGTGTTAAACTTTACCCTCCCAAAAAATATACTTACTGCAAAATATCCTTTATGAGAACGCTTTTACCGGTCTCAAAGGACTGCACCATTCCTTCGATGACTGCAAGTGCGTTCAATCCAACTATGCCCGATGTCTCAGACTCCTTGTTCTTGAGAATACATTCACCGAACTCGGTCATTTCAAGTATGTAACTTTCCATTCCTTCATCGCTGTAATCTTCATTTGTAACTGTATACTGTTTGTAGTCTTTCGTCTGGAGCAGCCGTAGTTCCGATGCACCGCAATATATACTTCCCACGGTACCGTACAATTTTAGGTAATATACTTCTGGTGTAACGTAATATGAGGACAATGCAGCAGGAACCCCTGACTCAAGATGTAACAGTGCTGCAGACGAATCATAGGTTGCATCATTCATCGCAACAGTACCCGCTATACAGGAAACCGACCGGACTGGACTCACCAGATAACTAATCGTATCCACGAAATGAATTCCGAGCTGCATCATTGGCAGCAGCGGGCAGGTTTCCGAATCGGTTTTCCACTGCGGAAGTGCTTCCTGCAAACCGGCGGGCCGGGATAAGTTGGCTTCAATCCCGACCACCTTACCGATTGCATCGTTGTCAAGCAATTCTTTCGCCTTCCGGAATGTTCGTTTTCTGCGGGCATTATGACCGACCGACAACATACATCCGGCATTGTTCATCAGACGTATTATCTCTTTGCCTTCCTGTACAGTATTTGCAATGGGTTTTTCAAGGAATACATGTTTGCCGGCACCGGCTGCTGCTCTAACTTGTTCAAGATGCAAATGATTCGGTGTCGACAATGCTACGGCATCGATAGCAGTATCTTGTACCAGTGCATTGAAATTTTTCGCTCCCGGAATTTTATAACGTTTTTCGACCTCCGCAAGAACATCCCGGTTTATATCGTAACAAGATATCAACTCAAGGTTGTTTGCATTGAGAATCGCTTGTAAGATAGTA